>JAHJBY010000078.1 GCA_018813285.1 Candidatus Omnitrophota bacterium | reverse complement strand
GATTGGCCGCATGTTCAGTACTCTTGAACTCATACGAAGTAGTCTGATAGATCGGCACCGCGCGCGCGCCGGTTGCCGGATCCGCTTCCTGCCCCCCGTGTAACGCGAGAGTTTCCGTTTTTAATTGTTTGTCGATCTTTGACATTGCCTGCCTCCCATGTTAATTGTATCATGTTTTGTGTAAAACGTATAAGTCTTTACATTTAGAGAGAGTTGCTTCCTGTTTTCTCTTTCTAAGTTACTTAACCACATTCTGCGACGTCACTGGATTAAGCATTTATGATATCTTCTCATGAACGGCAATTTTCCGAACAGATTTTACTCCACAATTAAATCTGTTCGGAAAACCGATTTTCTCCCTTTTCTGCGAGAACTATAAAACTTTTCTCTTCTCTCCCTGTACGAATTTGAATCTTTACTTCTGCTTCATCAGAATCACTGTACCTGGCTATTATTTTTGAAGCGAAATATATGATTTGTTCGGCATGCGGCCCTCTTCCCATACCCGTCGGTCCGGTTGTATCAGCAGGCTCAAAAATAATGTCTTCCGGCTGCTTTAATGCAATCAATTTATTGTTTTCCGATTCATTCCTGCCGACCACAAGCTTGAAATCAGAGGTAAGCCTGAAATGCCTTCCCACCTTTAGAAGCTCGACATTATCCATGTCTAAAAGATCGTGGCATAGAAGATCCTTCACCCTTCTGGAAAATGACGGATCAGTCAGAAGACATCCTCCTCCAGGGCAGGGATAATCGTTTATTCCCAGATCCTGGGCAAGTTTCATCTGCGGTTTTCTGGTTCTTCCTTGAAAATCAAGAAAGGAGTCTCTGTTTACCCACCCCTCTCTCTCTGGAATTGTCGGTGATAATATTTTCGCGGATAAGGGCCTTACAACCAGATCCTTAAGCCCGGATTCCTCCTCTATAAGGTTCAGGGCCCTTTTGTGCTGTGACATAGGACGTTGCCCTATGACTTCTCCGGTCACAATAAAAGAGGCGCCTTCTTCCTCCATTGTTTTCTTCGCATGGACAAACTTTAATATCCTGCAATCAATACAGGGGTTCAGATTCCTCCCTCGCCCATGCCGTGGATCTTTTACCATCTCCAGGTACTCTTCACCAAGATAGATAGATCGAAGACGAACCCCGACAAATTCGGATATCTTACGTGCGGAGAAACCGCAACCTCCTGCCCCGTCACATCGGCAAAAAGGGGAACTGAAATGAAGCGCCAATACATCTATCCCCTGATCAGCAATCAGTTTTAACGCAAGAGAGCTGTCTAACCCTCCCGAAAGCAAAACTACAGCTTTCATCTTTTTTTATCCTCCTGGAAAAACCACATGGAAAGGTAGCGCTCTCCTGTATCCGGCAGAACAGCCAGAATTGTTTTTCCCTCGGATTCCGGACGCTTTGCTATCTGCAAAGCTGTCCACATTGCCGCGCCGCTTGATATGCCGGCAAGTATACCCTCTTCCTTTGCCAGTTTCCGCGCCGTCTCACCCGCATTTTTATCTGAAACGCGAATAATTTCGTCAATAACTTTCCTGTCCAGCACATCGGGAATAAATCCGGAGCCAATACCCTGGATCCTATGCGGACCCGGTTCGCCGCCCGAAAGAACCGCTGAATCTTCCGGTTCAATCCCTATAACCCTAATTGACGGGTTCCTTTTTTTTAAAACTTCCCCAACTCCTGTTATGGTCCCTCCTGTTCCGATGCCCGCGATGAAAATATCGATCTCCCCGTCGGTATCATCCCATATTTCTTCTGCTGTAGTTTCGCGATGTATCCCGGGATTAGCCGGATTATTGAACTGCTGGAGTATAAGACCATTCGGAATCTTCCTGGACAGTTCTTCCGCTTTATCAACCGCGCCCTTCATCCCTTCCTCAGCCGGTGTTAAAACAAGTTCCGCGCCTAATATCTTTAACAGCTGTACGCGCTCTACGCTCATCGTATCCGGCATAGTCAGAATTATCCTGTACCCCTTCGCGGCGCATACAAAAGCCAGAGCTATCCCGGTATTTCCGCTGGTGGGTTCTATAATAACGGAATCCTTATTCAGCTTACCATCTTTTTCCGCCGCCTCGATCATGGCGACCCCTATTCTGTCCTTTACGCTTGAAAGAGGATTAAATGATTCCAGTTTAGCCAGAATCGTTGTCTTTACTCCTCTGGCCAAATTATTTATCCGAACCGTCGGTGTGCGTCCTACCGTCTTTGTTATATCACCGAATATCCGTCCCATGCCTCCTCCTTTTGTTCAAATCTTTGCAGGGTTCTGCAAAATGGCTCGTCCCGTCATTGCGAGGGAGCGTGAGCGACCGAAGCAATCTCTGTAACCTGTTATATTTATTGAGATTGCGGAGCCTGTTGCGAGGAGGTTAAAGGCCGACGAAGCAATCTCCTCGCAATGGGGACGGAAATACGCATTTTACAGAACTCTTTCAAATCTTTGGGCTGCTCTTCTTCTACCTTTTACATAGCCTTGAATGTTCTTTCAACTGCCTCTAAGGTCTTATTTATTTCAGCATCTTTATGAAAAGTTGAGAGAAAATTCGCTTCAAACCCTGAAGGAGAAAAATATACCCCCTCTTTCAGCAGCCCATGGAAAAACTCTTTAAACAAATCGGTGTCTTGTGTTTTTGCCGTGCTAAAATTTTTTACCTTCCTATCGGTGAAGAATATACTGAACATTGAACCGATGGAATTAATTTCTAGTTTTATACCGCGCTTTTCAGCTGACGACTTTATCCCTGAGCATAACTTTTCTTTTCTTTTTTCAAGAATCGCGTATGGATTTACTTTCTTAAGTTCTTTCAAGGTGCTAATACCCGATGTGACAGCAACAGGGTTTCCGGATAATGTTCCAGCCTGATAGACGCTGCCTTCAGGCGCAAGAAGTCTCATTATTTCTTTCTTCCCGCCGAAAGCTCCAATGGGCAGACCGCCTCCGATAATCTTTCCCAGGCAGGTAAGATCCGGTTTTACATCGAAAAATTCCTGGGCTCCTCCATATGAGAGCCTGAAACCCGTTATGACTTCATCAAAAATGAGAACAATATTAAATTTGTCCGCTATTTTCCTTAAACCTCTTAGAAATTCAGCTTCCGGAATTATAACCCCGCTGTTTGCCGCTACCGGTTCGACAATTATCGCGGCTATTTTGCCATTGAGTTTCTCAACCATGCTTTCAACTTTTTTCAAATCGTTATACGGCAGGGATATCGTATAACGTGTGAAATCTTCCGGCACACCGGAACTTGCGGACCGGCCGAGCGTTGCCATCCCTGACCCCGCTTCGTCAAGCAAGTAGTCCGCATGACCATGATACGCGCCTTCGAATTTTATGATAGCGTTCTTTTTCGTATGTCCCCGCGCAAGTCTCACCGCGCCCATAACCGCTTCCGTACCTGAATTTGTCAGCCTGACCCTGTCGATAGAGGGAACAGCCTCTACAATAAGTTTTGCCAATTCAGTTTCAGCTTTAGTAACAGCGCCATAACTTGTGCCTCTCTTTATCACCCTCTCTAAACCCTTGATTACCCGCGGATACGCGTGGCCCATCATCAAAGCCCCCCATGAAAGACAGTAATCAATAAAACATCCGCCATTTTCAGCATAGAGTCTTGATCCTTTGGCTCTTTTAACGAACACGGGACTGCCTCCAACAGCCTTGAAAGACCGTACAGGGCTATTAACCCCGCCCGGGATATATTTCTTGGCCGTTTCAAACAGCTCCCTGTCGATATTTCGCGTTTTTTCTTTCGTCATTTTAGCCATTTTGCCGCTTCTTTCCCGAAATAGCTGATTATAAAGTCCGCCCCGGCTCTTTTTATTGATGTAAGGACCTCAAGCGCCAGATTTTTCTCCATTTCTTGATCGCCGCCACTCATTGCTTTGATCATGCTGTACTCTCCACTGACATTGTACGCGGCCACCGGAACATTAAACTTCTGTTTCGCCCTGCATAAAATATCCAGGTAAGCTAACGCCGGTTTGATCATTACGATATCCGCTCCCTCAGAAATATCCTCTTCAATCTCCCGCAAAGCCTCATCGGGATTTCTGAAATCCATCTGGTAAGCCTTCCTGTCGCCAAACCGCGGCGCGGAATTCAACGCATCCCTGAATGGTCCGTAGAAATTAGAGGCATACTTGGCGGAATATGCCAGTATTCCTGTGTCAGTAAATCCATGTTTATCAAGCGCTTCTCGTATCGTGCCCACCTGTCCATCCGTCATGGCCGAAGGCGCTACTAGGTCTGCCCCCGCTTCAGCGTGTGAAAGAGCTATTCTGGCCAGCACCTTAAGGGTCGCTCTGACATCAATAAAAGAATTTTCGTTTTTTCTTTCTGCTTTTATGATCCCGCAATGTCCGTGCGAAGTGTACCCGCACAAACAGACATCTGTTATTACAACCAGCTCACTAAACTTTTCTTTTACCGCTCTTGCGGCCTTCTGGACAATGCCGCCGGCTCTATAACTTTCTGATCCAAGCTCATCTTTTTTATCAATAACTCCAAACAGAAGCACCGCGCGCAGGCCTTCACTCTCAGCTATGTCCTTTATCACATTATCGATCGAAAGATGATACACCCCCGGCATTGATTCGATCGGCCTCTTAATATCCTCACCCTCTGCTACAAAGTATGGCAGGATAAAATCCTTCACGCGCAGCTCAGTCTGACTGATCCAATCGCGGGTTATCCTGTTTCTTCTTATTGATCTGCTCAAGTTACCAGATGACATCTTTTTGCCTCTTTTAGTGTCACGTTTCCGATACAGCTAACTCTTATATGTCCCGGAACCCTCTTGTATTTTTTCTTAAAATTCCTCACAGTAGACGGGCTTGTAAACATTATTTCGTCAAAACCGCTAAAATCCAGTTTGGGCAGATCTTCCGGCATAACGTTTTTATAGGCCACGCTTGCGGTCACATTTGCCCCCAAAGCTTTCAGCTCTTTTTCCAGGCCCTTGTCAGAAATATTAGACCGAGGCATAAATATTTTTTTACCTTTAAGATCAATTTTTCTGAACGACTCCACCAGACCCCCGGATGATTCATCCGGGGGGACCAGATCCGTCTCCAGAAAATACTCGTTAAGTTTCTTCCCGGTAGACTGTCCTATTGCCGCTATTTTTACCTTGTGCAATTTTCTTGCGTCAAATCCCGCGTCTTTCAGCCGCCTGAAGAAATGCTCTACTCCATAACGGCTGGTAAATACTACCCAGTCAAAATCTTCTATGATCTTCAGGTAAGCATCGAATTCCTCATAATCGCGCAAGGGTTCTATCTTGATAAAAGGAACATGCTCATGTGTGCCTTTCAGAAAATACCTTTCCGTAGAAAGCCCTGTAAAAAGGATCCGTTTATTTCTCTTCCGCCAGTTAAATTTTTTTTCGAGCTTAGCGGCCTCTCCTACTATTATCACCGCGGGGGGGGTAAAACTCTGTTTTTTAACTTTACCCGCGATATCATCAAGGTTTCCTGTTAATACTTTTTGATTCAGGTAACTCGCATTCTGGATCACGGCAACCGGCGTATTTTTATCTTTACCGCCGGAAATCAACCGAGCCGTTATTTCCTTCAGGTTCCCCGCCCCCATATAAAAAACCACAGTTCCCGTTTTTGGAAGGGTGTCCCAATCAACAAGGCTTTCTTTTTTAAATGGATCTTCCTGTCCGGTAACAAACACACAGCTGGAAGCGAATCCCCTGCCTGTCAAAGGAATGCCGCTGAATGATGAAGCGGCACTCGCCGCCGTGACCCCGGGGACAAGTTCAAATTCGATTTTCTCTTTTGCCAGCGCCTCAAGTTCATCCGAGCATCTGCCGAAAATAGCAGGATCTCCACCTTTAAGCCTGACGATTTTTCTGCCCTCTTTCGACTTTTTCACCAATAACTTGTTTATGCGATCCTGACGCAGACTGGCCCCTCCTTCACTATTGTTCCCCAGACTTGCGCAATCTATGAGTTCCGCGTTCTCTTTAACGCTTTCCAAGGCCTTCTTATCAACAAGATAATCATAGATCACTACATCCGCGTCCTTCAGGATGTTATATCCCCTGACGGTTATAAGGTCAGGTTTTCCGGGGCCTGCGCCTATTAGATATACCTTTCCTTTTTCCATCTCTTACTTTTTCTCCACAATAATTTTGTACATTCCGTCTATCGGGATAACTTTCAAGATTTTATGCCCTTCCTCTTTAAGACTCCTCGGGACATTCAACATCGCCTCTCCCTCATCCAGGAAAATTTCTAAAATTTCGCCTGGATTAATACTTTCCAATTCGACTTTGGTCTTAACAAAATTCATTGGACACACAACATCATGCAAATTTATACTTTTAGCGATATTAAACTCCATCCGATATCTCCTCTATTACTTTCTTTTCTCCCATCCTGTCAATAAGATGGCCGAATCTTTCTTTCTTGCGTCCGTGTTCGCGATAAAACCGTATTGTATTATCCGTCAGCTTCATAAGTTTATTCTTGTCCTCTATAAAATCCGCCACACGGGTTCCCAATCTGGGGGTTTTTCCCATAGTTCCACCTATAAACAAACTATATCCTTTTTTCTCAACAACCCAGCTGCTTGTCGGGCATAAAGCCGTGCAAATACTGCAGAAAATACATTTTTTTACATCAAGCTTATATTGACCCTCCTCCTTACATATCGCCTTTGTGGGGCAGACATTCACACACAGGTCACAATGTGTGCACTCTTTTTCCTCCCATTTTGGGAGTATCCCGCCCATAACACCTATATCATTCTCGGTTGCCTTCGCGCAATTATGCGGACATCCTGTGACCGAGATCTTGAATTTATGCGGGGTATCTTTCCTGAAATATTCCGCGTCCAGCTTTTTGGCAAGCCCCTTCGTGTCAACAATGCCCCAGCGGCATGTCGCTTCTCCCGGGCAGGCTACTATGATCCTTACCCTGGGACCGCAGGCTCCCATTTCTATCCCGGCCTGTTGGAATTTTTTTTGTGCCGCTGCCACATCGGCCTGTTTAACATTATGTATCTCTACACCTTGCCGTGTGGACAGGTGCACTTCGCCGTCAGCGTATTTTTCCGAAATTCTCGCGATTTCTTTAAGCTGCAGAGCCGTAAGATCCCCCCCCACCACCCTTAATCTCATCGCGTAAAGGCCTTTCTGTTTCTGTTGTATAATCCCTATTTTTTTAAGTTCCGCTGGATCCATGGCCTTATCCCTTCACGTTTACCGTCATTTCTTTCGCTATGCCCTTTTTTATATTAAATGCTCTCACTGCATTATTTTCTTCTTGCAAAGAAACGATCACGTATACAATGTTTGGATCGTACGCAAGTTTTATGTCTTCATTTGACGGTCTCGCGGGACTTGCCGGATGGCTGTGATATACCGCGAGAATATCCAGCCCTTCAGACCTGGATCCCTTTACTGCCGCAAATTGTTCTTTCGGATCCAGCGAAAAATGCTCTTCGCTGGCGTCCACATTGGTCATCTCATAATGTTTTGAGATGACACCATCTTCCCCCGCAAGATAACCACAAGCCTCGAGGGGCGCTTCCCTCTTGCCCTGTTCTATTATCGCATTTACTATTTTCCGCGGTATCTTTAACATCCTTTATTCCTTTTCTTTCCTTAAATCACATACCGGTTGTTCCTCGTCGAAGAGTTCCACGATCGTCGGTTTTTCACCGCAAACCGGACAGCTTTTATTCCTCTTTATGTTTACTGTTCTGAAGTTCATTTTAAGAGCGTTAAATACCAGGAGCCTGTTAGTTAAAAGTTCTCCTTTCCCCACGAAATATTTCAGGGCTTCCGCGGCCTGTATTGTACCCAACATCCCGGCGACAGCCCCCAAAACTCCCGCCTGAGAGCATGCAGGTACCGCGTTTTTCGGAGGCGAGCCTTTAAACACACACCTGTAGCAAACCTCTCCCGGAAGGTATGTCATTGTCTGTCCGTCAAACCTCAGGATACCGCCATGCGAAAATGGCTTTCTCCCGAATACACAAGCGTCATTAATAAGAAACTTTGCCGGGAAGTTGTCTGTTCCGTCTATTATAAAATCATAATCTCTGATGATACCCGATATATTGCTCGCCGTCGCCATTTCCTCATAAGTGACTACTTGCACATCCGGATTCATCTGTTCTATCTTCTCCTTCGCTGAAGCGACTTTCGGCTTACCTACATCCGGAGTAAAATGAATTACCTGCCGCTGGAGATTGGTTAAGTCAACTTGATCTCCATCGACCAGACCGATTGTTCCGACTCCAGCGGCGGCCAAATACAGCGCTGCCGGAGCGCCAAGTCCTCCGGCACCGATAATCAATACTTTACCCTCCATTATCTTTTTTTGCCCTTGAGCTCCAACATCCTGAAGAATAATATGACGGCTGTATCTTTCTATCTGTTCCCCGGTAAAATTCATTTTAGCCCCTCCAGGGCGCCTTTGATATCGAAGATCAAGTCGCGAGCGTCTTCGATGCCCGCGGATAGCCTGATCATGGTTTCCCTGACACCCATTTCTCTTTTTAAATCGTCAGAATATTCACAGAAAATCGTAGACGCCGGGTGAAGTATCAATGTTCTGTTATCCTGCAAATTCGTAGCTCTTCTTATAAGCCGCAATTTATCCATAAAGGTGAAGCACTCCTCTTTGGACCTGAGATCGAACGTAAGCAGGCTCCCCGTTTTGTCGCCGAATTGTTCCTTTGCTATCTTGTAATATTTCGAACTCTTGAGTCCCGGGTAATTGACTGATTTTACCCTGGGGCATTTTTCCAGAAACTCAGCTATCTTTTGGACGTTTACGCATGAAGTGTCCACCCGTAACGGCAAAGTCTCCAGACCCACACTCTGCAGAAAAGCGTTATGCGGAGACAAGCATGATCCCAAATTCCGATATACCTCACTCCTTAATTTATTAATGAAAGTAGATGGGCCGTATTTTTTAGCGTCGTCTTTTAATTTGCTGTTTTTGCGCCAGTCATACTTGCCATTATCAATTATTATCCCACCGACAGAAGTCGCGCCGCCTGACATATATTTGGTGCTCGAAAGGATCTCGATATCAACACCGAATTCCCCAGAGTTAAACACATACGGCGGAGTCAGCGTAGTATCCGCGATTAACAAGATACCTCTTTCCAAAGCTAGCTTGGACAAAACTTTGATACTAACCACTTCAAGCTGGGGATTGGTGATTGTCTCAAAGAATATCGCTTTCGTCTTATCGTCTACCAGGCCCTTAACCAGATCAGGTTGTGTCAGATCAGTGTATCTGGCTTCCAGCCCCCAACTCTTGAGTGTCTTCTCAAACAAAGAATAGGTATTCCCGAACAAATGTTTGCTGGTAACGATATTATCCCCGGAACCGGCTATGGCCAAAATTGCGTTTGTGATCGCCGCCATCCCGGAAGAAAGCGCGATTACGCCGGCTGCATCGGTTACCGCCCTTATCCTCTGCTCAAGATGTTCTACCGTGGGATTAGTGATCCTGGAATACATGTGTCCTGGGTTTTTGCCCAGAAAGGCCTGTTCCAGTTCTTCCGCTGTTTTAAACTCAAACGCCACATTATCGTATACCGGCATATGCATCGAACCGTAAGGATCTTCTCTTAAAAACTTGTTATGAAGGATTTTCGTGATAAATTTTAGATTTTTCATAAGTCACCTCTTTTAAGCGCTGCGTCTGCCTCCACCCATGAAATACAGAAAATCGATCTCATCAGCTTCATTTAAATATGTATTTACATAATTTTCTTTTTTCACAAATTCACCATTGAGCTGCACTGAAACCATATCCGGCATTTCAACACTATTGATCGCCAAAAGCTCTGCTACCGATACCTCGCTTTTGTCGAGTGCTTGATCGTTTCCATTAACTTTAACTTTCATAATCGCTTCTGCCCCCCCTTTAAATCTTCTGTCTGTCCAGCACGCTTAACATGCTGATCAGTTCCTCATCTTCCTCTCTGGCCACAATAGCCAGCGCGCCCTGAAAAATATGAGTTTGCATGATATCAAAAGTCAACCTCTGGGTTATTTTCTCTGTCACTCCCAACCTTATTAATCCGGCCGCGGCTATTACTATGCCATCTATGTCGCTATTATATAACTTTTCCAGCCGTTCGCCAATATTCCCCCTCATATCAATTATCTGGAAATCTCCTCTGTATTTTTCCAGTTGTGTCTTCCTGCGTACGCTGCTTGTTCCTACCCTGGCTCCTGCCGGCAGCTCTTCAAGTCTTAAATCGTTCCTCGAGACCAGCACATCATAAGGGTCGATTGGCCGTGTAATTGCCGCCGTCACTAATCCGTCTGCCGCTTTCTCAGGCAGGTCTTTGGCACTATGAACAGCAAAATCTATTCCCCCGAATAGAAGAGCATCATCTATTTCCTTTGTGAAAAAATCCGTTCCCTCGATACGTGATATAGGGGTATCTTTATTCTTATCACCGTAGGTATTAATGCCTACTATCCTCACCTCAACGGAAGGATAGTTTCTGTCCAGTGCCTTCACGATCTCTTCAACCTGTTTTAAGGCAAGAGGGCTGGTTCTCGTTCCAACTTTGTAAATTTTTCCCATGATTTCTCGACTTCTCTGTCTATAATATTTCTGGCTTTTTGGGCCTCTTTTATCTTTCTATCCATATTCTTCTCGATTATAGCCTCCATATCTTCCATGGAAAACAGTTCAACTTTTTCCTCATCCCCCGCCCCGGGATCAATGTCGCGCGGCACAGCAAGATCGATGGCGAGTAATCTGTTTTCTCTCTTCTGGAAAGTCTCTTTTTTTATGACAAAATGAGGACTTGCCGTGGCGGTTATCACTATATCCGCTTTTTCGAGAAACTCCCTAAGATTGTCAAACCGCACTGCCTGTGCGCCTATTCTTTCCGCCATCTCTTTTGCTTTGTCATAAGTTCTGTTGGAAACAAACACAACGGAAGATCTCTTCTCCTCTTTTAGATATCTCAGGACCAGTTCCGTGACTTTCCCGACACCTATGAGGAGTATGGTTTTTCCTGAAAGAGTCCCCATTCTTCTCTTAATAAAATCCACCGCTACGCTTCCTACCGATACTTTTCCCCTGGATATGCCGGTTTCTGTATGAACTCGCCTCGCAACAGATATGGCAGATCGGAATACATCTTTTAAAAGTGGATCGAGGAGACCGGCATCCTCCGCTTCCTCCAAAGAATACTTTACCTGTCCCATAATCTGGAGTTCACCCACTACCAAAGAATTCAGCCCGGAACATACTTCGTATAGATGTCTCACGGCGTCTTTTCTTTCGTAAACATATAAGTGGCGACAAAGAATTCCTTCATCTATTTTTCGGCTTTCCGACAAAAAATCCACCACTTCCGCAATCCCGGCCGGAACATCCTCCGCACTCGCATAGATTTCCGTTCTATTACAGGTAGACAGAATAACCGCCCCTTTCAAACTGGTTTTTCCCTTTAGCAGGCGAAAAAGTTCTTCACGCAATTTTCCCTTAGTGAAGAAAAGCTTTTCTCTTAATTCCACCGGGCTATATCTATGGTTTGTACCGACAGCAATAAGATCCATTTCTCAGATCCCGTCTCCATCCGCGTTGGTTTTCAAGGGTCTTGTGTGTATACCGCACTCGCCGCCGCACTTGCTGGTCCCTACCCATCGGCCGGCACGTTCATTGTCATCACTCGTAATTTTGGTACAAGGAGCACAACCCAAAGACCTATACCCTTCCGCGTACAACGGATTTACATTAACCCCGTACAACGCAAGATACTGCCAGATTTCCCTTTCTTTCCATACAAGAATGGGATTAAGCTTTATAAGCCCTTTGTCTCTTTCTTCAACTTCCGTGTAATCCGTCCTTGTGCGTCCCTCCGTACATCTTAAACCCGTTACCCAGCAGTCGACTTCCATTTCATCAACCGCGCGCTTTACGGGTTCCACCTTGAGAAGGTCACAACATTGATCCGGATCCGTTTCATACAACTTATCGTCAATCTTAATATCGTTCTTGTAGATTTTAAGTTCCGGATATCTCGCCACTTCCTCGTGCATAAACGCAACGGTTTCAGCAGGCTTGAATCTTGTCGTGACGATAAACCCCCTTATTTTTGGATCTACCCTTTTGGCGAGATCCCATACCGCCACGGAATCCTTTCCCAAACTGTTGGCAACGACCAGGCCGTCACCATATTTTTTGTACGCTTCGCGAATCAACAGTAACGCCCTGTCGACCTTCTCTCGGAAGTTCAGTGTCTCCACTAATACCTTTAAGTCTTCCTTTGTTTCCAACACACTCATCTTACTCCTCCTTCTTTTTTGTGTCATTTTCCTATATCTGATATTCAGGTTGTTCGGTCCTTCCAAATTTTGTTTTGTCCCATATCCTTTCGTGCATATAATACAGAAAAAATTTGATCAAATTGGCGCCTATGCCGACTACAAGTGATTCTTGCAAATTACGGCTGTACGCGTAAACAGCTATCATGGTAGTTAAAGTCGCCACTATTCTCCATGTAACGGATTTCACGAAGGATCTCTTTGGATGTTCCACAATTTACCCCTTCAAATCTGGTATGTTATAATCTTTTCTTTTCGTTTCAGCTTCCCGCATATATCCGCGAAAGAAACCTTGTCTAATACATTCGACATAACGTCTTCCACTTCACGCCATATGCCTACAAATACGGATTCCTTCTTTAAGGCTGAATTCGCGATACCTAAAAATGGTCCGCCTACATTTCGCATTACCTCGCCAAGTCGTATATCCTCTGGAGGCTTGGCAAGATTATACCCTCCCTCTTTCCCTCTCGAACTGGTTACCAACCCAAGTCCTTTAAGTTGTATGAGTATTTGCACCAGATATCTTTTGGGTATTTCCTGATTCTCGGATATCTGTTGTATTTGCAGGGGGTCTTTATCGGGCCAATGTACGGATAATTCCAATAAAGCTCTACACGCATAATCACATCTTGCTGAAATCCTCGTATATACCTCGCCTGTAAGTTTACTAACTTTATCAACTTAGTACATTATAGGCTACGACAATCATCTTGTCAAGTGAAATTTGGAAAAATTTCGGAAAAATTTGAAAAAACCCTTTGTCCTTATTACCAGCGTTTGCGGGTGGAACCGCTTCTGCTCCTTCCCTTTACCGGCCCCCTGCCTCTGCTCCGGTATACAGTCTGAGTTTTGAACTCCTCACGCGGAATCTCGGGATGCTCCGAGACGGGCAAAGCCGTCTTTATGATGCTCTCGATGTTGCGTATATCCTTGCCCTGTTCCGGAGTAGCGAACGAGATAGCGCGGCCTTCATGCCCGGCCCTGCCTGTTCGTCCGATCCTGTGCACATAATTCTCAGCGTCGTCAGGAAGATCATAGTTGATGACCGTTTCTATCCCGATAATATCTATCCCCCTGGCCGCTATATCGGTCGTTACACCAAACGTCCTGTCATCGCCGAAACAAGAATCACTTCCTACGACGGGCAATATGTCCAATTCAATTTTAAAGACCATGCTAATAATTGCGATGTGAACGTCAAACTCTCTGTGCAAGATTTTATATCCAACATTATCCGGCATATACCGGATAAATATTTTCGCCAAATTCGATATGCCGGAATATTTGCCAGTAGAGTTAAAACTCGTTTATTATCCATTGTCAGAAATTTGCTTGGACAACTTAAAAAATTACCGCCCACGATCCTCTCTTGGCGTGATAGAAAAATTAAAAATTCTGGCTTTGATCCTCTATTCTGTTTACAATGTAATATTCCTATGACTTTAATCTCTATTGGATATTTGAAAAACGGTAAACTTAAAACTATATATTTTGTTCCTCCTTAAACTCGGTTTTTTTAAGCTATGAATAAAAACCTAAAATTCATTTGTATAAATTGTGGATTCGAAGAAAAAATACCTAAATCTGTTGTTGATGAGATGGATATGTGTGATCTCAATGGAGATTTACGTTTCCCTCCCAGATTCTCCTGTGATTCCTGCCCTACCGGAACCATGTATCCTCTATATTATAAAAATCACATAGGTATTACTTACAAATATAATCCAAAAACCAGAACATTAACTCCTCAACTGCCCGGTTAATCTATCAAAGAACGAAATAATTGCATTTGTATCAAATTATTGAAATTCCGTTACGATTAAAAAGCAAATATGAGCGTGGTGAAATAACCCTTGAAGAGTCACAATTGCTTATCGCTCTCGAAACAGGATGGACACCTGATGAAAAAGAAGATACAGGGCTGGTAAGGGTGTTAAATAAACTCAGCCGTTTAGCTAAAGAGCAAAATTTAAGCAACATAATAATCAGACGGGGTAAAGGAGCAAAAATAGCCAGCGAGATAAGGCAGGAAGCGGGCAAGAAAAACATTCCCAGGTTACAAGATATGTTATCGAAGTTAACTGGGAGACAATTACCCGCACAATTCGTATAAGCGAAAGTGATAATAGGAGAATCGTCTATTATCATTTAGCGGCTTAAATGATAATAAGAAAATATTCCCATCTTTCACATATTTTTTCGTTCACTTTTAGGCATTACTTTGCTATAATGCCATAATTAAGGTTATGTAAGTTGTGGTTTTAAGGATAATTACATTGTACTCAAATAGCGAGGTTGATCACTATGTTGGTAACAAGAAATAATCAAAAAATGTATCGAACAACAGTAGACCTACCGGAAGACCTTTATTTCTTCCTAAAGCAGGAAGTTCTCGAACGACAAAAACAGAATAAAGAAGCGTCAATCGCGGCGATTGTCAGAGGTCTTGTTGAAATCGAAAAAAAACGGAAAGATAAAAAATAATCAGGAGATGGTATGTCTGTAAATTTTAAAGAGTATGCAAATTTTATTTGGGGTGTCGCGGATCTGCTTCGCGGTGACTATAAACAATCCGAATACGGACGGGTTATTCTTCCGCTTACCGTGTTGAGACGTCTCGATTGTGTACTTGAGCCGACTAAGGAAAAGATCCTTGAGAATCTTACTCGTGTAAAATCTCTGTCGCCTACAGCGACTGAAGAAGTTTTAAAGAAACAGGCAAAGCTATCTTTTTTTAATAAAAGTAAGTTTGATTTTGATAAGCTCATTGCGGATCCGGCTGATATAGCATCTAACCTGCGTAACTATATTAATGGTTTTTCTAAAAACGCCCGAACAATATTAGAACATTTTACTTTTAACGATCATATCGAACGGCTTGATAAAGCGAACCTGTTGTATAAGGTGGTAAAGAAGTTCGCCGAGATTGATCTGCACCCTGATAAGGTGCCTAACATTGAGATGGGTTATATTTTCGAAGAATTAATTAGGAAATTTGCTGACCTCTCAAACGAAACTGCCGGAGAACATTTTACTCCTCGTGAGGTTATTCGTCTTATGGTTAATCTGTTGTTTCTGAGTGATAAAGATATTCTTACAAAAAAAGGGATTGTAAAAACTCTATACGATCCCGCGTGTGGAACCGGCGGAATGCTTTCGATAGCTGAGGAATATCTGAGGGAGCTGAATCCTGATGCTGATTTAAGAGTGTTTGGGCAGGAATTAAATCCGGAGTCATACGCTATTTGTAATTCCGATATGCTCATCAAAGGTCAGAATACGGATCATGTTAAGTTTGGTAATTCATTTACCCAAGATGGGCTGAAAGAAGAAAAGTTCGATTATATGCTGAGCAATCCTCCTTTTGGTGTGGAATGGAAGAAAATCGAAGATGAAATAAAAAAAGAAAATGAAAAGCTTGGGTTTTCGGGAAGATTTGGCGCGGGACTTCCCCGCATTAGTGATGGCTCATTTCTTTTCTTACAACACATGATTTCCAAGATGCGTCCGGAAAACGGTGGCGCGCGCTTGGCAATAGTGTTTAATGGTTCGCCCTTATTCTCCGGTGGCGCCGGAAGCGGTGAGAGCGAGATCCGCAAATGGATTATTGGAAACGATATGCTTGAAGCAATTATCGCGATGCCCGATCAGCTTTTTTATAATACCGGCATTTCAACATATATATGGATTGTTACTAACCGTAAAGAAAAAGAGCGCAAAGGAAAAATCCAGCTTATAAGCGCGGTAGGTTTCTTTCAAAAAATGTCTCGCAGTCTAGGCAATAAACGCAATGAAATCTCGGATAATCATATTGAAGAAATCACCAGAATTTATGGAAAATTTAAGGAAGCGGAGTTTTGTAAAATATTTGATAATGATTATTTTGGGTTTACTCGCGTAACAGTTGAGCGTCCGTTACGCCTTAATTTTCAAGCGAGTAAAGAGCGAATCGCACAATTGGACATAGAGTCAGCTTTTAAAAATTTAGCCAAGTCGAAAAAGAAAGGTGATAAGGGCATAAAGGAGATTGAAGAAGGCGAAAAATATCAAACATTTATCAAAGAGGCTCTATGCTCGATGGACTCGGATAAACTGTATAAGAAGCGGGAAGATTTTATCGCGGATGTAAAAACGGCTTTTGAGAATAAGGATGATAAGGTTAAAGCGCCTATTATTAAGATGATCGTTAAAGCCTTGTCTGAGCGTGACGAGACAGCGGATATTTGTCTTGATTCCAAAGGTAACCCTGAGCCTGATACAGAACTGCGGGATTGTGAAAATGTGCCTTTGCAGGAGAATATAGAAGAATATTTCAAGAGAGAAGTTTTGCCTCATGTGCCAGACGCATGGATGGATAGAAGTAAGGATAAGGTCGGCTACGAGATTAATTTTACGAAAGAATTTTATAAATACAAGCCATTGAGATCTCTGGAAGAAATTCGTAAAGACATCGTTGCTTTGGAAAAAGAGACGGAAGGTTTAATGGATGAGGTTTTAAATGCCTAAAGATCATTATGTGGCAAGAACATATTTAAGACAGTTTAGCCTTGAAGGCAAAGAGGGTTTTGTAAGTGCCGTAAGAAAAAAGAATTTGGAATGTTTAAAGGCTATTCCTATTAGTTCGATTTGCTATGAGAAGAATGGAAGCGATAACCATTATTTTCCTGATAATCCTAGAGTTGTTGAAGATTATCTAAAGTTATATGAGCCTAGATGGGCTGATTGCGTTCAACGCGTATCTCAAGGTACTTATAGCGATGAAACAAAGTCTTTGATGGCAGGTTATCTTGCCTATTTAAGAACTTGCACGCCGACAGCTATGCGATTAGGAAGTGAAGGTTATGCAGATTTTGTTAAACATATTTATGATAAGCTGGAAGAAAAAGAATATTCAAACCCAGATTCGAAATATCGTGATGTTATCGAAACAATCCGAAAACATGGCGGAACGACAATAGAGGTTGATAAAAAATATCCTACAGCGATGGGAATTTACAATTTAATACGTATTCAGAATGTTATTGCGACATCACCATGGATTGTTTTCAAAAATGAGACAACAATGCCATTTGTAACAAGCGATAATCCTGTTTGCTTACAATACCACGAATCTGGTTTCGCGGATTTTTATTGCCCCATAACTCCATGGCTGGCTATTGTTATTCACCCACTTATGGAGCATGAGAATAAGGGTCCTGATCATATTGGATCTTTTAAGCCAGAAGGTGTTGAACAAATGAACCAACTTGTTGTGCAGTCAGCTGAGGATTTAGTGATATACAATGATTTAATCGACACAAAAGGACTTGTCAAGAAATATCAGGATTGGCGGGTTGAGCTAAGAAAAATAAAAATCCCTTCGGGGAACGGGCATGTAATTATTCATCAACAAAAACCTTTTAAGATGGGCACGTGTGATTCTATGGAGTTGGTAAATGCATAAACGCTATTCACAATATAAAGATTTGGGGATTGAATGGATTGGTGAAATTCCCGCGCATTGGAATCTTATTAAGCTCAAGCATATTGCTAACATTGTTACAGGGACAACTCCGTCAATGAAAGAGAACGATAATTATTCTACCCAAGGTCTTATGTGGGTTAAGCCAGATAATTTGAAAGAATTTGATCCAACAAATCGCACAAAAGCATTTTTATCGGATAAAGGGGAGCAAGCTGTAAGACCAATACCTAGGCGAATGCCATTAGTATGCTGTATTGGAGATGTAGGAAAATTCGGTTTCGCAGAAGAAAAGGTTGCAACGAATCAGCAAATAAATGCGATCGTATTTCGTAAAGATATTAATATTAAATTCGGCCTTTATTTAACAGCAATATCTTCAAGTGAATGGAAAAGTTTATCAAATACAAATGTCATACCAATTTTGAATTCAAGCCGTCAAGGATTGATCGTATATGCTATCCCTTCTAGAGAAGAACAAGATAGTATTGTATTTTTTCTTGATCGTAAAACGTTGCAAATCGATGAGCTTATATATAAAAAAGAACGCATGATCGAGCTTCTTAAAGAAGAACGCACGGCGATTATCAATCATGCTGTTACCAAAGGGCTTGATCCTGATGTAGAAATGAAAGATTCAGGGATTGAATGGCTGGGTGAAATCTCGAAGCTTTGGGAAGTTAAAAAACTGAAATTTAATTCATCAGTTAGATTTAGCAATGTTGATAAAAAATCCAATGAAGGCGAACTGGATGTTGACCTATGTAATTATACAGATGTTTATTACAACGATATTATAACATTGAAGTTAGACTTTATGAAAGCCACAGCATCCGTAGAAGAAATCCGAAAATTTCAGTTAAATATTGGCGACACCATTGTTACTAAAGATTCAGAGTCGTGGGATGATATTGCAGTGCCTGCTTATGTTGTTGAAACAAAAGACAATCTGTTATGTGGATATCATTTAGCTCAAATAAAACCGAATACAAGAGTGCTTAGTGGCAAGTTTCTTTTTTGGATGTTGTCTGGGAATGCTTTTAATTATCAATACAAGGTGGAATCTTCAGGGGTTACTCGATATGGTCTGGGAAATTATGCGTTAAGCAATTCTTTTGTTGTGTTGCCTTCAATTGTTGAACAGGAAAAAATTGTTGCTTATTTGGATAAAAAAACTGTACAAATTCATGACCAAATAAATCGTGAAGAAAGATCGATCGAATTACTCAAAGAATACCGCACCGCTTTGATTTCCGAAGTGGTAACCGGTAAGATTGATGTGAGGGGTGAATAATGACAGAACATCAAAACATTGAATATAAGACGACTTGGCACGATGATTATTTGAAGTGGGTATGTGGATTTGCTAATGCTACAGGTGGTACTCTTTATATTGGTAAAGATGACAATGGAGTTTCTGTCGGCGTTACTGATTATAAAAAATTGATGGAAGATTTGCCCAATAAATTACGGGACATCTTAGGGGTAATGGCGGAAGTTAATTTGCGCAAAGATAAAGGAAAATATTTTGTTGAAATAGTCGTACCATCTTATTCGGTGCCGATTTCATTTAGAGGAAAATATTACTATCGTAGCGGAAGCACAAAACAGGAATTAACCGGCAACGCTCTTAATGAGTTTCTGCTGAAAAAGTCAGGAAAAACATGGGATGATGTTCTGGAGTCACGTGCATCTATGGAGGATATTGATGAAAAAAGTGTGGCTAAATTCCTGAAAGACTCAGAAAAGGCGGGACGTTTGCCGGAGGATGAAAATGTTCCGATGTATGAATTGTTAGAGAAGCTTCGGCTTATTGAAAGTGGTCAATTGAAAAGAGCGGCTATTGTTTTGTTCGGGAAGGATCCGGGCAAGTTTTATCCTAATATGACAATAAAAATCGGACGCTTTGGTAAAACGGATGATGATTTAAGGTTTGAAGAATCCGAAGAAGGTAATCTTATCCATTGTTTACACGAAATCCCCAATCAGCTTAATAGAAAATTTTTTACTAAACCGATCGATTTTGAAGGATTGCAACGTATTGAAAAGGGTGAGTATCCGGTCGCGGCATTGAGAGAGATGTTATTAAATGCTTTAGTCCACAGGAATTATTTAGGAAGTAATGTTCAGATGAGGATGTTCGATAATAAGTTTTCTATATGGAATGAAGGTCTTTTGCCTGAAGGTTTGAGTTTGGATGCTTTAAAGAGATTGCATCCATCTCGTCCGCGAAATCCAATTATTGCTGATGTATGTTTCAAAGGCGGATATATTGACGCATGGGGACGCGGAATATTGAAAATGATCGATGCGTGTAAACAAGCTGGATTGCCGGAGCCGGAAATAAAGGAGCAAGATGGAGGGCTATTAGTTACACTTTTTAAATACTACACAGAAGATCAATTAGTAAAAATGGGGCTCAATGGCAGACAGATTAAAGCAGTATTCCATGTAATAGAAAACGGTAAAATAACAAATTCACAATATCAGAAACTTTGTCGTGTATCTAAGGCAACGGCAAGTCGGGATATAAGCGATCTTGAAACAAAAAAGGTTTTAGTAAACAAGGGTACAAAGGGATCCAGTGCTGTTTATGAATTACAGTGACCAATTGAGTTGGCTCAAAGTTGGCTCAGTTGGCTCATAATAGGCTCAAGCACAGGGTTTATAAGGGGAAAATGGTGATATGGCTTCAATAACAGACGAAAAAGCCTTTGAGGCACTAATTGAGTTAAATTTAACCGAAAAAGGCGGTTATGAAAAGGGCGATTCTGCCCTTTTTGAGCGCGATATGGCTCTTGATAAAACGACGCTTTTTCGTTTTATTAAAGATACCCAAAAAGATGAGTGGGATAAGCTTGTCTCAATCCATGGCAGTGATGCCGAAAAGAAATTTTTGTATCGTTTGACGCAGGAGTTAGAAACAAGAGGCATGCTTGACTGTCTGCGTAAGGGGATAACTGATTACGGTAAGAAATTTAAACTAGCCTATTTTAAACCTGCAAGCAAGCTCAATCCTGAAACTCAAAAACAGTATGATAAAAATATTCTTACCTGTACTCGGCAAGTCCATTACAGCATGAAGGATGAAAGTTCAATAGATATGCTTTTATCTTTGAACGGTTTACCTGTGGCAACAATTGAATTGAAAAATCCATTTACAGGGCAAAATGTCGAACATGCGAAACGGCAATACAAAAGAGACCGTGATGAGCATGAATTATTATTTCAATTCAAGAAACGCGCGTTAGTTCATTTCGCGGTTGATACTGATGAAGTGTATATGACAACTCGTATTATGGGTTCAAGGACTCGATATTTGCCGTTCAATCGGGGCTTCAATAAGGGCGCGGGGAATCCTCCTGTTGAAGGCAAACACAGAACTTGTTATCTGTGGGAAGGAGTTTTATCTAAAGACAGTTGGATGGATATATTAGGAAAGTTTCTGCATTTGGAGAAAAAAGAAATCCTTATCGAAGGACGTAAGATTAAGATTGAGGCTATGATTTTCCCGAGATACCACCAACTTGATGTTGTTCGTAAGATATCACACGATGCTTTGCGTGAGGGACCCGGAAAGAATTATTTGATTCAACACTCAGCCGGAAGCGGTAAGAGTAATTCAATCGCATGGCTGGCATACAGACTTTCAAGCCTTCATGATCCGGAGGATAAGCGTGTATTTGACTCGGTTATTGTTGTAACTGATAGACTGGTGCTCGATCAACAGCTTCAGGATACAATCTATCAGTTTGAGCATAAGCATGGCGTTGTTGAAAAGGTCGATAAGGATTCAACCCAGCTTGCGCAGGCACTAACTACCGGGACAAACATTATTATAACAACTCTCCAAAAATTCCCTTTTGTTTTGGATAAGGTTAAAGAATTACCTAAGCGAAATTACGCTGTTGTCGTGGATGAAGCCCATAGCTCTCAGAGCGGTGAGTCAGCAAAGAAAATGAAAGATGTTTTAACTGGTGTTGAAAGTGCTGTTTCCGACGTGGGGAACACTGATGCGCAGGATGATGCCGAAGATGAAATCCGAAAATCGATGATTAAGCGTGGACCTCAAAGTAATTTGAGTTTCTTCGGATTTACTGCTACGCCTAAGGCAAAGACGTTAGAGTTTTTTGGAATTAAAGGGCAGGATGGGAAACCGGAGCCGTTTCATCTTTATTCAATGAGACAGGCAATTGAGGAACGTTTTATCCTTGATGTGTTAGCGAGCTATTCAACCTATCAGACTTTTTTCCAGTTATCAAAACAGGTTGAAGATGACCCCGATGTTAATAAAAAGAAGGCGGCAATAGCTATCGCTCGGTTTATTACATTGCACCCTTATAATTTGGCACAGAAAACAGAAGTTATTATCGAGCATTTTCGTCAGGTGACAATGAAAAAGATTGGCGGGAAGGCAAAAGCAATGGTTGTGACGGCTTCGCGTGAACATGTCGTGAGATATAAATTTGAGTTTGATCGCTATCTTAAGGAAAAAGGATACAAAGATATCAAAGCATTAGTCGCTTTTTCAGGAAAAGTATTGCTTGATGGTGTTTCTCCGGAATACTCAGAAGAAGGAATGAATAAGTACATCGATAAAGACGGAAAAGAGCGGCACATAAAAGAAAAAGAATTAGCTGAAAAGTTTTCCACTTCTGAATATCAGATATTGTTGGTCGCTGAAAAATATCAGACAGGTTACGATGAGCCTCTCCTACATACGATGTATGTTGATAAACGGCTTGATGGCGTTAAAGCTGTTCAAACTTTAAGCAGGTTAAATCGTATTTGCCCTGGCAAAGAAGATACTTTTGTTCTTGATTTTGTAAACAAGCGGGATGATATACTGATTGCTTTTCAGCCTTATTATGAGCAGACACAGTTAACCGAAACAACCGATCCGAATAAGTTGTATGACCTGAAACAGAAACTTGATACCTTTGGAGTGATTGTTCCGGCGGATGTTGAATCGTTTTGTTCCGTTTTCTTCAGGAGAAAAGAACTTCACAATAAAAGAGAGCACGCCGAATTAAACGCGCTTATAGATTTAGCTGTCGTTCGCTTTGAGGCGATGGACAACGAAGAACATCAAGAGGATTTCGCGAATACACTGGGTGTTTTCGTTCGTTTATATGCTTTTCTTGCTCAAATTATGCCGTTTCAGGATATTGAACTTGAAAAGTTTTATGCTTACACAAGGTATCTTCTTAAAAAACTCCCTCCGCGTAAGCCAGAACAAAGATTTCATTTAGGTGACGAAGTGTCGCTTGAATATTATAGATTACAAAAAATTACTGAAGGACAAATTGAATTGCAAAAAGATTCAGATTCGGCAATTAATCCTGTTTCGGAAGCCGGGACGAAGAAGGATAAAGATGAATATGCTAGGCTTTCAGAAATAATCAAAATTCTTAATGAGCGTTTTGGGACAGATTTTACAGAAGCAGACAAGCTATTCTTTGATCAGATTGAAGAAGAAATGGTTATGGATGAGAAGCTGGGATTGCAGGCAAAAAACAATACGATCGAAACCTTCAAATATGGATTTGAAGATATTTTCATTGCAAAGCTAGTTGAGCGCATGGATCAGAATCAGGATATATTTAACAAAATCATGGATGATAAGGCATTCTCATCGATAGTGAAAGATTATTTGATAAAACGAGTTTATAAGCGCTTGAACGAAGAAACAGAAGAAGATAAGGATACGCTATTTTTCAGCGATGTAGTACCCGAAGCCAGTTTTGGAGAAGGGTATTTGCCTATCTATTCAGTTGAAGCGGTTGCGACTTCTTTCGGTGAGGAACAGCCTGTTGATTTATTGGGCTGGAAGAAAATAAACACCAGCAAAAAGATTCAAGAAGATATGTTTATCGCGAAAGTTGTCGGCAAGTCTATGGAGCCGACTATCAAAGATGGCAGTTACTGTATATTCAGGTTTGAAAAAGGCGGATCAAGAAACGGTTTAGTTGTTTTGGTCGCATCAAGCCTTGTTTCTGACCCGGAGACCCAACAGCGGTTTACTATAAAACGTTACCATAGTGAAAAAGAATATTTTGATGATGGGACATGGAAGCATAAGAAGATTACTCTATCACCTGACAATAAAGATTTTAACGATATTGGTCTTGAGGATGTTAACGGTGAGGATTTCAAAGTCGTAGCGGAATTTATTGAGGTGATATAAAAAAGGATATTTCTTATGAGTGAAGTAAAAAATGAAATATATGGAACATCAACAGCAGATCAGGTAAAAGCAATTTCACATATTGGCACACATGCGCGATTATTAGCTGGACCCGGCACAGGAAAAACGCGAATATTGACACGTAGGGTTTTATCACTGGTTTTAGAGCATAATCGAGATCCTGAAGAAATTTTATTGTTAACTTTTACCCGATTGGCAGCTGCTCAACTTAAAGAAGAAGTTAGAAAAGTTTTAGAACCACACAACAAAGAAGTCCCAACTATTTCAACAATACATGCTTTTGCTTTAAGACAAATATTATTTAATTCGAAGGTAATCGATGTGTTGCCACAACCTATTCGCATAGCAGATGATTGGGAAGAAAGATTTATTATCCAGGAAGATTTGAAAAGGGTATTAGGGTTGTCAAGAATCTCGGAAGTTCAAGATTTGATCAATCGATTGTCAGCAGATTGGGAAACTCTCCGCGCAGAAGAACAGGGATGGGAGGAGACTTTTCCAAATGCATCTTTTTTGGGGATATGGCGAGAGCACAGAGCAATGTATGGTGAAACGTTAAGAGCCGAACTAGTATATCAATTCAAGAAGCAATTGAGTCAAAATAGAAACTTTAAATTAGACAAACAGTATAAGCATTTATTAATAGACGAGTTTCAAGACTTGAATTCTTGTGATTTAGCTATTGTTCGCGAGTTATACAAAAAAGGCGCAGAGGTTTTTGTCGTCGGAGATGATGACCAGAGTATATATGGTTTTAGATATGCAAATCCTGTGGGGATACGGCAGTTCCCGGAAGTATATCCAGATACAAAGCGATTGGCTTTAGAAACATGTTTCCGTTGTGACAAAAGAATTTTGAAAGCAGCTGAATTTGTTGCAAATCTCGACACTCAAAGACTCCCTAAACCAACAAAGCCACGTACTGATGCTAATGATGGCGATGTGAAAATATTTAATTTTCAAGATCAGAACAAAGAAGCTGAAACTATTGCAAATTTGATCAAACAGTTAATCGGCGAAGGGATATGTTCTAATGAAATCGTTATTTTATTAAGAAACGATATGAACGGTGTAATATCAAAGCCAATAGTAGAAGCACTTACCCGAAATGGAATTAAGACATCAATACCTGCTGAATCATCCGTTGAAAATAAAAATGAATATCGTATAGTACTTTCAACTTTGCGTTTATTGTTAAGTGAAGGTTCTGATAGTTTGGCATGGCGAACTTTGCTACAAATCGAGGACGGTATTGGTGAAAAGACTATAAATGAGGTTCAAGCAAAAGCCAAAGAGAAGGGCGTACGGTTTGAAGAAATCTTATCACAAATAATTCAAGGACAAGAAGAATGTCGTTTTAAGGATAAAATAATAAGTATTGTTAATAAAGTAAACGAGCAGATTTCCCGGTATCAGGAATTAGAAAATTTTACTGAAGTACTTGAAAGAGTTGTTAATGATAATATTTCGAATTCTGAAATAGCACAAGAGATAAGCTCGTTTATGAAGCTAATCGTTGAAGAACAACAAATAGATAATATTGAAAATCTTCTCAAAGCTATTACGGTTTCTTCAAAAGACATTGAACAGGAAACAGAAGATGATGCTATCAATATATTAACTATGCATCAAGCAAAAGGTCTTACTTTCGATGTTTGTTTCATCGTTGCTGTTGAGGATGAATTTATCCCTGGTAAGAACCAAGGAGAGAAAGAAGGAGACGAACGAAGATTGCTTTATGTTTCAATGACTAGGGCAAGGCACAAGTTATTTATTACTTATTGTTCGAAACGAACAGGAAACCAAATGTATTCGGGTCGAAACAGTGGCAATCCAAATCGAACCCTGTCTCGTTTTTTGCAAGATTCGAATATCGAAATAGTACAAATTTAGCTTTTACCTCGCATTCACCAGTTTTTTTGATAAAATGCCTTTATTGTTGTAAGGCAACGAAGTATTAATGGGTTGCCCGAGGGAGATGAGCATTCCCATAGACCGTTTTTTATGAAGTGTCACAAGTAGTTGTACTGATTGGGTTTGCGGGGTTCGACTACCGTCTCGTTCGACCCCCCATTTTGTTGTAGCCAATTCCTGCGAAGCCCTATCTCTATCTACGTCTCGCAGGGCGAAGCAGCATGGCGGAGGGGAGAGGATTCGAACCCCCGGTACCCAAAAGGGCACAATGGCTTTCGAGGCCACCGCATTCAACCG
>JAHJBY010000077.1 GCA_018813285.1 Candidatus Omnitrophota bacterium | reverse complement strand
GTTTGGGCAACGGAGAAATGTGAACCCCGGGTGCCTCACGCAGGCGGAGATCTTACTCCTACCGAGGCATACAAAATGCTTACGGCAGACCCGCGGCACACCTTTCTTATAGATGTTCGCACCAGGCCTGAGTATGAGTTTGTGGGCCACCCGACTAGGGCGTATAACATCCCATACATGTTTTGGACTTCGGAAGGGATGAAGATAAACCCTGATTTTGTTAAGGACGTTGCGAAAAAGTTCAAAAAGACCGGTAAACTTCTTATAATTTGCAGGTCGGGAAAACGCAGCTGCTTCGCGTGTGATTTATTAGTCCAGGCCGGTTTTAAAAATGTCTCTAATGTATTGAGCGGTTTTGAGGGCGATATGGTGAAAGATGAAAACAGCCCAAACTACGGTCATCGCAGGCGCCTGAACGGTTGGCAACGCGATAACATGCCTTGGTCATATGAGTTGAAGAAGGGATTGGTCTATAGAGGAGAATAATATGGCTAAAAGACTATTAGTTTTCGGGTTATTAGGAGTTTTGTTTCCTGGTTTTTCCGGCTATGGGAAAGAAGAAGTTAAAATCACTACCCGGGAAGAGCCAATTCGCATCGCGGTCTCAGCTATGATATCGCCTAGAGAGACCTTTGTCTACTATAAGGCCATGTTAAATCACATAGGAAAAAAATTAAAGAGGCCGGTTGAACTTGTCCAAAGAGAGACTTATGCGGAGGTAAACGATCTGATAGAAAAGGGCGGCATTGAGATAGCCTTTGTCTGTTCCGGGCCCTATGTTGAAGGAAAGAGAAAATTTGGGATGGAACTCCTGGCGGTGCCTCAAGTTCATGGAGAATCGGTATACTATTCCTACATAATTGTCCACAAAGGTAGCCCGATAAAAAAGTTTGAAGAATTAAGAGGTAAAAAGTTTGGCTTTACTGACCCCCATTCGAATACAGGTTGTTTGGTGCCGAAGTATGAGCTTGCCAAAATGGGTGAATTACCTGAAACCTTCTTCAGTAAATATGTATTCACTAAATCCCATGACAAATCTATAAAGGCGGTTGCCCAAAATTTAGTTGATGGGGCAGCAGTAGACCATCTCATCTGGGAATATGCTGATGCCACAAATCCTGAATTTACCTCAAAGACCCGGGTTATTAAGAAATTGGGTCCGTTTGGCATTCCTCCAGTGGTAGTCCACCCTGATTATGACCTCTCTGCCAAAGAAAAAATAAGGAAAATTCTGCTTAATATGCACAAAGACGAAGAAGGTAAATATATCCTGGAAAAGATATTTATTGACAGGTTCACTATTGCAAAAGATAGCGAGTACGATTCCGTAAGAAAGATGCAAAAATGGCTCCGAGAGCGAGAGATAGGAATATAACACGGGGAAAAGAATGAGTTTACGCAGTAAAATTATCCTGGCTATAATTTTGGTGATTATGTGCCTTGGATCGACCGTTATCTTTTTTATCAATCAGGTGTTACCAGAGGCATTGAAGGATGAGGTCAGGCAAGCTAATATATTCAGAGCCAGGAACCTGGCCGTCCGCAGCACCAATCTTATATTAACCGAAAACCTGCTTGAACTTAGAGAACTGGTTGGCGAGGAAAAGGAACGGGGTAGGGATGTCGCTTATGTATTTGTAATAGATTCGAAAGGCGATGTTTTGGTTCACACATTTGAAGAAGGGTTTTCTGCAGAAATACAGTTGGCCAATTCGGTTGATCCGGGCCAACTCAGTAATGTTCAGTTTTTAAATACCAGCGAAGGTTTCGTCTATGACATAGCTGTCCCGATATTGATAAAGGGTGAAATGATCGGCACGGCCAGAATCGGGATTACGGAGGGACATATCCGCGAAACCGTCAACAATATCCTGATTATGATTGCGGAGATAATGGGTGTAGCTATAATCCTAAGTATTTTTGTTGGTTTTGGCCTGGCCAATTTGATTGTAAAATCAGTTAAAGCGCTTCATCAGGCGACCGAAGAGATGATGGCAGGGAACTTAGGTGTCAGGGTTAAACTTTCTCCAGTGCCATGTTGGAAAATAAAAAAATGTGGAATGGAAAATTGCCCTTCTTATGGAAATAGGGAAGCCCCTTGCTGGCATGTTGCCGGGACGATGTGCCACGGCGCGGTTCAAGGAACTTACGCGCAAAAAATCGCGGATTGTAAAAAATGTGAGATCTATCAAGATTATGTAGGTGATGAAGTCAATCAGCTCAGTGTTTTATTCAATCAGATGGCCGGTGAATTGAAAAAGGCCAGGGATGAAGTTGTCTCTTACAGCAAGGGCTTGGAAGAAAAGGTTAAGCAAAGGACCGGGGAATTAGAAGAGGCGCAGGACAGGCTCATCCGATTTGAGAAATTGGCGGTTTTAGGCAAACTTGCCGGGGTGGTGGGGCATGAGTTGAGGAATCCATTGGGCGCGATAAGGAATTCGATTTATTTTTTAAGGATGAGGTTAGGCCAGACACTGGATGAGAAGATCAAAAAACACCTGAATATCCTGGATGAAGAGGTTGATACCTCTGATAGGATCATTACGGATATTCTCACATTCGGCCGAATAAAAGAACCGCAGTTAGCCAAAACCGATATTAACGATGTTATAAAAGAATCCCTGGGGAGGGAGCGGCTGCCAGGGAATATAGAAGTAACCGCGGAATTAGAACACAGGCTTCCTGAGATTCAGGCTGACGCGGCCCAGCTTAGACAGGTCTTCTCTAACCTCATTCTAAACGCGGTTCAGGCTATGCCCGCGGGAGGAAGTTTAACCATAAGAACCGGTAGAGAAAAAGTAACAGAGTCTGGAAGAAGAAAGACGGATAAATTTAAACTGGGGATGGATGTAGCGGTCATAGAATTTAAAGATACAGGAGAAGGGGTCCCGGAGAAGAGTTTGGATGGGATATTTGAGCCGCTCTTTTCCACTAAGATAAGAGGCACCGGATTAGGGCTATCAGTTTGTCAGAGCATTATCGAAGGGCATAAAGGCGGTATAGAAGTGGAAAGTGAAATGGGGAAGGGGACGGTGTTCAGGGTGAAGTTAGCGGTTTAAGGGTTCTGTAAAATGCGTATTTCCGTCGTCATTGCGAGGAGCGAACGGAGTGAGTGACGAAGCAATCTCAATAAATATAACAGGTTACAGAGATTGCTTCAGTCGCTGCGCTCCCTCGCAATGACGGGGCGAGCCATTTTGCAGAACCCTGTAGCGGTTTAACACAGGGGGATGAAATGCCGGAGAAGACTCGTGTACTGATCGTGGATGATGATGTTGGATTTGCTGAGAGTCTATCAGATATTTTAGATGAAAAGGGTTATGAAGTAACAGTCGTAAATAGCGGAGAAGAGGCATTGGAGAAGGTTGGACAGACGTTATTCGGGGTTATTCTTATGGATATAAGGATGCCGGTGATGGATGGAGTCGAGACCTATAAAAGAGTAAAAGAGATAGCTCCTCAAACAACAGTAATTATGATGACTGCTTTTGCAGTGGGGGACATAATCAAGGACGTCTTAAAAGAAGGCGTTTACGGCGTAGTATATAAGCCATTGGATATAGACAGGGTTGTAAACATGATTGAAATAAGTAAAAAAGATGGGGTTTTGATTATGGTGGTTGATGACAGTCCTAATATCAGGGAGAGTTTAAAAAATATCTTAGAGCATAAAGGATATGTTGTCAACCTGGCTAAGGATGGCGAAGAGGCTATTGAAATAGCCCGCAGGAAGCCGGAGGATATTGTCTTCATAGATATGAAACTGCCGGCCCTGAATGGGCTGGAGACCTATCTGGCTTTAAAAAAGATCAATTCTGAGATGAAAGCAGTGATGATGACCGCGTATCGGCAGGAAACGAAGGATTTGGTGCAGGAAGCATTAAAGAATAATGCCTATACCTGTATTTACAAACCATTCCCTCCACAGAAAGCGGTGGAGATCGTTGAGGAGATAATCAGGAAGAAGGGAAATAAAGGGTAAGAGAATCCAGGGGAGGGGACTATGGCTAAGACGATTTTGATAATAGATGACAGGGAAACAATACGCACGAGTTTAGCTGATGTATTAGCGGAGAGCGGATATAGGGTTTTAGAAGCGGCTACGGGGGAAGAAGGTTTAGAGAAGGCCCGCGAGGAAAAGCCGGATTTAATGGTGGTGGATACGGCTATGCCCGGTATAGACGGCCATGAGGTTTGCCGACAGATTAAAGAGATAGAAAGATTGCCGATCAAGGTTCTGATCTATACGGGTGCTTTAAGCGCTATAAATCCCCTAAAAGCAAAGCGTGCGGGAGCGGATGATTATATAGTGAAGGGTTTAAGCCCTTTGAATTTGATCGAGGCAATAGAAAAGCTCATTTAAAACATCAGGAGTATCAAGCGCGTATGTCTACAAAACCGAAGGAACTTCAGGAAAAAATAGCGGCCCTTAAGAAAGAATTGGCGGATAGAGAATGGGCAAGTAGGAAGACAGAAGAAGGGATTAAAATTTTGTATGAAGATCTTGAGAAGAAAAATGAGGAATTAAAAGAACTGGATCGGCTCAAATCTGACTTTATCGCGATCGTTTCCCATGAGCTGCGCACACCGTTAGCCACCATGAAAGTATTTGCCTCTATCATTTCAGACGAGATACCCGGCGAACTTACTAAAGACCAAAGGGAATATGTGGATATTATCAAAGGTAATATCGATCGCCTGGTCCGGTTAATTAATAATCTTCTGGATATCTCTAAGATCGAATCCGGAAAAGTATTGCCGAGAAAGACACTTGTAAATATGGTTAATTTAGCTAATGGCATAATTTCTGCCTTCAAACCTGAAATAGACGCGAAACATATTGAATTGAAAGCCTTATTTAATACACCCTTACCGGACATTTATGTCGACCCGGACAAAATGGCCCAGGTTTTCACCAATTTAATAGGAAATGCCCTCAAATTTACAAAGGAATATGGAAAGATTATTATTGAAATAGCAAACAAGAAAAAGATGATAGAGTGCAGTATCGCTGATACGGGTATAGGTGTCGCTCCGGAGAATCTGGATAAACTGTTTATCAGATTCCAGCAGATTAACCGCGCGGCAGGCCCCGGAGCCAGAGGAACAGGTTTAGGTTTGGCTATAACTAAAGAACTGGTCGAGATGCATAACGGTAAAATCCGGGTAGAATCAAAATTGGGCAAGGGAAGCAAATTTATTTTTACTCTGCCTAAACTAAGCAGTAAAATCGTTATTAAGGAATATGTCGATAACGTGATTAAAGAGGCCATGGGTAAAGGAGCCAGGTTATCGATTATAGTTATTTCTATCAGCGATTTCCGAAGGAGCTTAAAAATACTTGGCAGAAAAAGGATGCGCGGGATTCTTACCGACTTGGAGGAAATAGCCCAAAAGACCTTTAGAAGAGCCACCGATACTACTGTAAGACATAGAACAGAGGTTGTTGTTATTTTGCCGGAAGCGAAAAAAGAAGATGCCTTCGCGGTGAAGAACCGCCTTGAAGAGGCTATCAAGGAATACATGGAAGATTTAACGGGAAAGATCCGGATAAATTTAGGGGCTGCTACTTTCCCTGACGAGGCTGACAATGGAGAGGTGCTGATCAATAAAGCAAAAACTCAACTCGAAGCGATCTACGTCGGCCTTGAGCGCAGAAAGAGTAAAACAAGAAGAAAAAGAATTGGAATTGGGATTAAAATAGGAATACCCGGCGCGCGTAAAAATAGATCATCGAAACTCGATTATGCCGCGATAAGAGATTCAGGCGAAAAGGGTTTGGGGTTATACACAAAAGATAAGTTAAAACCGGGGACCAAACTATCTATCTCTATGCGCCTTCCGTTTCAGAAAGAACCTCTGAAAATAAAAGGGGTGATAATCTGGTCAAAAAAAATTGGTAAGAATAAAAAATTTCCATACAGAACAGGTATAAGATTTGTAGAACTAAGTTCGGAAGTAAAAAAAGCGATTTTCGAATTGATTAAATCTTAACGGGTGCCGCGGAACGCGTGTTTCTGGCGACGGGAAGAGCCGTTTTGAGGAACCCTGAAACTACCGGAAAAAAGGGGGAACAAAAGGTGAGCAAGAAGAGGATATTAGTAATTGATGACGAAACTGAACTTGTCAAGGCGATAGAGATCAGGCTTAAGCACGCGGGCTACGAGGTCGTGACCGCTTGTGACGGCCTTTCCGGGCTGGAAAAAGCGAAAAGCGAAAGGCCTGACCTTATTCTTCTGGATATTCTTATGCCCAGGATGGACGGATACCAGACGCTTGTTGAATTAAAGGCGCTGGATAAGGTGAAGTCTATTCCTGTAATCATGCTTACAGCTGAAAGCATGATTGATGATGTATCTAAGGCCGCGGATTCAGGAG
>JAHJBY010000076.1 GCA_018813285.1 Candidatus Omnitrophota bacterium | reverse complement strand
TGTTGTGGGTAAACTCAACTGGTTACATGTCGCGTCAAATGCGCAACTGACATATTTTGATATCCATCACAAGCGGGGCAAAGAAGCAATCGATGATATTGACATTCTTCCACGGCTACGCGGATACGCGATTCACGATGGATTTAAATCGTATTTCAAGTATGGAGGTCTTCATGGCCTTTGCAACGCTCATTATCTACGTGAATTAAGAAAAGGGCGAAAGAATTGGGCATCAGGCTTGAATATCGCGGGAGAAATTGTCCTAACGATAAACCGTATATTGAATGTTTCTTTGCCCGCTACAAATGCGAAGAAGTTTATCGTAATGATTATCGGTCATATACCGATGCTCTCTTGGGGTGGTTGGAATATAAGAACTGGTATCTGTCTAAACGAATTCATCAAGGATTGGGATGGTTCTCGATCCCGGAATTCAAAGCAATGAGAGACTCTCATTTAGTAGAGGTTTTTTGGTTCAATAATATGGGGGCTTGACCGCTCTAAATGCCGCCGACCCTGACTGACTCAGGTGATATAGGCCTCAGGGGCCGTCACATCGTAAACCTTTCCCCCAAATATATTTCACGCGCTTTCGGATCGTTGATCAACTCTTCCTTCTTCCCGGAGATCAACACTCCTCCTTCGTACATGATGTAGGCCCTGTCGGTGATCGTAAGTGTCTCACGAACGTTATGATCCGTGAGCAGAATACCAAGCCCCATTTCCTTTAATTCTTTGATCACTTCCTGGCAATCAAACACCGCTATAGGGTCAATACCACTAAAAGGTTCATCAAGAAGAATGAACATGGGATTAGTAACAAGCGTCCTCGTTATTTCTAAGCGCCTACGTTCACCGCCCGACAACGTGTATGCCTTATTTTTACGAAGATGCGCTATTTTAAGCTGATCAAGCAGAATATCGAGTTGTCTCTGCCTTTCCTTCCTGTTGAACCCCAGGGTCTCCATTATCGCCATAATATTCTCTTCAACGGTAAGTTTACGAAATATCGACGGTTCCTGGGAAAGATATCCTATCCCCGCACGGGCCCTTTTATGTATCGGAAGCTTTGTTATATCTTGCCGGTCGAATATAATCTCTCCTTCATCAGGACTGATAATACCCGTTATCATATAGAAAGTGGTGGTCTTACCGGCTCCGTTCGGTCCAAGAAGGCCCACGATTTCCCCCTTCTTCACATTTATACTGACCCCTTTCACAACCCTTTTGCCACCATATTCTTTAACGAGATTTCTTGTCTCCAATAAGTGCATATTGTTCTCCCCTTCTCAGCTATCACTATCAACGAGCGTAAGAGCGTTCAGCGTATAGGATTACCCATCAAAGTTTGTCATTTACCATTCAAGATCGATTGCAGGCCATGTACTATTTTTTTTCCTCGTCGCGACCGGAACCGGCAGCCGCATCGAATGTACCCGGGAATCCGGATCCTTCCAATTCCTCCGGTGCTATGACTACCCGCGGCCTGCCAAAAAATTTGACGCTGCCCGTACCATCCGTATAAGTCGTCTTCTCACACAGGGTATAACTATTGCCCTTCAGCAATTTTACGTTTCCTTCCGCAATAACCTCGGATATCTTGCGTGTTTCCGGATCTATATGAACCGTAAGCTTATCCGCAATAAGTTCTCCGTCCTTATCCGTGACTCGAACATTTTCTAAAAAAACAGCCTTGTTTTCGTTGAAGCCTGCTTCTAACGAACCATCACACTTGACCAGAGTAGCCGGTTTCATTTCGACTGTAACGTCCGAAAAAAGCATCGCGATCCTTTTTTCGGAATTGGCCCGGCCGCCCGTTCCGGTTGCCACCATATCTTCCCTTTCTATACGTACCGGTGCGTCAGTAAAAATATCTTTGGTCGACTGAGACCAGACAGCCTGATCGGTAATGAGAACCGTGCCGTCATCCGCTGTAACTTTAACATTGCCGATAAGTTCCACCTCAGATCTGTCTCTGCAATAGACACCTTTGTCGGATAAGAGATTGATCGTAAATTCTTCTCCAAAAGCAGCGCCATTGAGATCCTCCAGATATATCTTGTTGTCAACTAACTCTGCGGCTTTACCCTCGAGATGCCATTGTTTCACTCCCTTTGACGTTCTTCCGTCTATAGAAAAAACCAGAACCTTTTGTTTAAGGCCGGCGGAATCGAAGGGGCCTGCCGTTGTCTTGCCGGCGATACGGGCAACGTCGGAACGAGAATGACGATTTGCGTAAAAAACTCCGATGGCTGAGGCAAGAAGCAAAAACAGTATGATCTTTTTCATACCCCGGCCGCCACGTTTTGAGTTTTCCACCGTCTATGTATCCATACCCACTGGCCGGGATCTTCTCTCACATGTTTTTCAAGTATCTCTGTCCAGGCCCGCGTGTATCGTTTTACGTCCTCTTCGGTCTTCGCATCCCGGCTTACGTAAATAGGTTTCTCAACAATAAGTTTGTGTGTGCCATCACTTTTCCTTATCATGAAGGATGGGACGATCGGAGCTCCGGAAGCCATCGCCAGGCGAACAGGAGCTACCGGCGTATATGCCGGTTTCCCAAAAAAGTCCACAAAAATACCGTTTACTGAATCCACGTCCTGGTCGGCAAGTATCCCTATCACCCCCCCGTTCTTTAAAACTTTCAAAACCTTTTTGGGGGATTCATCGCGATACATCAGCTGAACGCCGGTTTTTTCACGCAACCCTGTTATGAATTCGTCATATTTATGGAAGTACAACCTTTTGCCTATCACCGTGCCGTTGTATCCGATCGCGGTCAGATACACCGTTAAAAGTTCCCAATTCCCGAGATGCGACGCCAGAACTATCATCCCCTTTCCCCCAGAGACAGCCTCCTCATAATGTTCAAGCCCGTGTGTTTCTGTGACAATCTTCTCCGCGAACGCCCTCCCTCCGGAGGCAAGCTTCACCCATTCGGCGCCGTTCTTCGCAAGATTGACAAAAACTGACCGCGCAACGAGTTCACACCGGGTCTCATCAAGGTCAAGGGCACAGGCGATATTACCCATGGCGATCTTTCTGTATTCCCCCAGAACATCAAATGCCGCCTTCCCCATGAAAGAAGCAAGCCCCAGGGCGAAGCGCAAGGGTATTAACCGTATCAGGAAGAACAATACTCTGGACCAATAATATATGTGATACCTGCGGGTCTTTATTTTCATAAGTCATTCTCTCCGAGATAAAGAGGAATATTCAGCCTCAACAGATGTAGTTATCCCACCCCGGACGTTGAAGATCCCCTTTACTCTCATCTTGCGCGGAGCGCAAGATCTTACTATATCGTCCAGTATACGGTTAACAGCGTGTTCGTGAAATATACCAATATCCCTGTACGCCGTCAAATACTCCTTAAACGATTTCAGCTCAATGCATAGTTTATTCGGCGAGTACTCAATGTAGATCCGGGCAAAATCCGGAAGTCCGGTCTTTGGACATATGCATGTAAACTCCCTGGTTGAGAGCCGTACTACATAGTCTTTTTCCGGATATTTATTTTCCCAGACATCTATCTCTCCGAATTTCAGATCTTTTACATTCTCCTGTAATTTTTCATATGTATTTTTTTTCATTTTTCATTCCCCGCTGTCATCATCTTAAACAAATCGCTATTTTATCCCCAAACACTTGTGAATCTGTCCAAGGATCATCACATCCATCTGTGTCTCTTTTTCCAGATACCTTTTGAAATACAGCATTATCTCCTCATCGGCTTCTTTAACGCCGCCTGAGGCGGAAGTAACCGGCTGCAACACAATATCCGGCGCGCTCTTTAACCCCTTGAGAACCGCTCCCATTCGTTTTATGTCGTCTATGATCGTATTGCCCGTTATGACGGCTTTAATTATTAACTCTTTTTTTTCGGCTATCCGCGCGAATTTTTCATGTGCCGGCCAAACGTCATCCAAGGCCTCCGTGGAGGAAGGTAGTTTAAAATCCATAGAAACAATGTCAACCATGTCGATGACACGGTCCAGTGCGTCATGCGATGTCCCGTTCGTCTCCAGATAGACCCGGTTCTTTCTATAATCCCGGAATAGTTTGAGAAAGTCCTCCAGAAAATCCACAAAAAGCAGCGGTTCACCGCCGGTCAAGACAAGTTCGTTGTAATCATCGTCAAAATCGAGCACATTTCCCATCAGGCTGTCTTTCGTAAAAGTCTTATAGTTTTCCGGCATTGTGTCACAAAAAATACATGTTCGGTCGCATCCATAAAACCTTATGAACAGTTGACGGCTTGAAGCGTACGGCCCTTCCCCTTGATGCGATAAAAATATTTCGGAAACCTTTGCTGTTTTCATTCTTCATTCCTGTTTTTAGCAATAAGAGGATCCTCTCCTCCCGCCTCGACGAAACCTTTCGCCCTTAGAAGGCAGGACTCACAGCTCCCGCAGGGAATCCCTCCATCTCTGTAACACGACCAGGTGTACTGGAACGGCACGCCCAGCCTTATCCCTTCTTCAACTATCTCTTTCTTCGTCATATTAATGATCGGCGTCATTATTTTTATCCCGCCGCCGCGGGTCCCGCTTTTTGTTCCGCAGCGAACAGCTTCCTCGAAACTCTCAAAAAAAGAACTTCGGCAATCCGGATAGTTCGAGAAATCCATCTGATGAGCCCCGATAAAAACCGCTTCCGCCCCGATCGCCTCGGCAAAGGATACCCCAAAACTAAGAAAAACTATGTTCCTTGCCGGAACATACGTCACGGGGATCTTTCCATCAGCGCTCGCGTCTCCATCCGGTATTTCTATCGTATCATCCGTGAGAGCATTGCCTCGCCATGAAAGCGGTAATTTAATTATCTGAAAAAAAACTCGGGCTTCCTCTGCCAGGTTTTTTGCTGATTCTATTTCCCTTTTGGCCTTCTGTCCATAGTCAAACACCAGGGCATGACATTCATATTCTCGCTTTGCTATAAAACATGTTACGGCGGAATCTAACCCGCCGGATAATAACACTACTGCCTTTTTCATGAGATCACTGCGCGTGAATACGTCGCCGAAGCTGAATCCGTCTCCCAGACGGTTACACTCGCGACATTGGGACTCGCCGCATCCTCCGACATGCTTTCGTATATGTATCTCGCGATGTTTTCAGAAGTCGGATTTGTTTTGTTGAAATATTCCAGATCGTTCAGATATTTGTGATCGAGTTTATCAATTACATTATTCAAACGCTGTTTGAGTATCTTGAAATCAACCACCATCCCCACCTCATCCAGATCGTCGGATCGAACCGACACTTTCACTTTCCAATTGTGGCCATGCAAAGCCTCACATTTGCCTTTGTACCCTATCAGATTATGAGCGCTGTTGAACTCCGCGCTAACTTCAACCACATACATTTAATAACCTTTTGTTCATTCAAAATACCCGGCGGTCACTTCATCCCACAAACCGCTGGCACGAAGAAGAAGATTACAGACTTCTCTTACCGCGCCGCGCCCGCCGGACTTTTCAGTTATGAAATGAGCGAAACATTTTGCCTCACCCACAGCATTCGGCGGACAGGCGGCCAGACCTACCCTTTTCAAAACCGGTATATCGATAAGATCATCTCCAATAAAGCATATTTCATCGTCATCAACCTTAAATCTCCGTTTTATGTCGCAATACGCCTTTATCTTGTAATGAAAATTGTGATAGACCTTATCCACGCGAAGCGTCTTCGCCCGTTTCGTTACCACCCTCGAAGCTTTGGCGGTAAGTATAACATTTTTAAACCCGGCTTTTCTCATCATGTAAAGGCCAAGGCCGTCATTGACGTTAAAATTCTTCAGCTCATCACCATAGCTGCCATATATCATCTGCCCGTCCGTCAGCACGCCATCAACATCGAGTATTAGCAACTTAATCTTTTTTGCTTTTTCGATAATTTCTTCAGAATATTTGTTCAGCATGTTGCTCCTTTTTAAAGTGTCAGAGTGTCAGAGTGTCAGAGAATCAGAATATAGCAGCATTCGAATATAAGCCTTATTTTTCTTTCTTTCCACTTTGATACCAGCGAACGAAGTGAGCGATGACACTTTGACACTTCCTGTTACTCTTGCCTCTTGCGTTTTGCGGCGCGCGGTGTGCGGTTTGCGGTTCGCCTCTCACCTCTAACCGCTAACCTTTAACCGCTTACCTCTCACTTCTTGCCCCTTGCCCCTCTATGTTTCCATTCACTATTCACTTTTTAGGGCGAAATATTTTTCGCCCCTACGATTCACGATTCAAACAAGTCCCGCGTTTAATAGATCCTGGACATCCAGCAAGCCTACGAGCTTACCTTTTTTATCAACAACCGGTATTTCATCTATTTTCCTATCCCGAAGTATCCCAAATGCCTCGGCGGCAAGTTTATCCGGTGTTATCGTATACGGTCCGGACGTCATGACATTTCCGACCCTGCACGACATGATATCTCCTCCTCCATCCAAATGCCGCCTGAGATCCCCATCGGTAAAAATGCCAAGTAGCTTACCACGTCCATCCACTACGCTCGCCGCGCCGGAACGCATCTTAGTGATCTCTATGAGCACATCTTTTACTTTGGTAGTCTTCTTGACCACAGGCGTCTTAGATTTTACACGCATTATGTCTCCGACACTTAACAGGAGCCTCTTACCAAGGGCGCCTCCGGGATGAAATAAAGCAAAATCTTTTGCCTTGAAATTTTTCTTTTCCAAAAGTGCTACAGCGACAGCGTCACCAAGAGCAAGCATAGCGGTCGTAGACGTAGTAGGCGCTAACCCCATCGGACATGCCTCTTTAGATACGGAACTGTCTATCGTAAAATTGCTATTCACCGCGAGGGTGGATTTTTTGTTTCCTGTGATCGCGATAAGCTTTGCCCCTATCTTCTTTATGGCCGGCAAAAGCCTGATAATCTCCTCTGTCTCGCCGCTGTTGGAAAAAGCTATTATGACATCTTCCTTCGTTACCCGGCCAAGATCCCCGTGAAGCGCTTCGGCAGGATGCAGATAAAGCGATGGCGTCCCGGTTGAAGACAACGTCGCGGATACCTTTTGGGCAATGAAACCGGGCTTGCCCATGCCGGTAACAATAATCCTTCCCCTGTTCCTGGCAAGCATGTTTATTATCTTTCTGAAATCGTCATTCACCCTCTCGACAAGTCTGGATATCGCCTTTGCCTCGTTTCTAAGTACCCTTCTCGCGCTTGAAACGCTCATATCATCTGACCACCTTTTCTAACTGCTTTATTTGCTCGATAAAATTCGCGAGTTCGCTCAATTTTAACATGTTTGGCGCGTCACTCAAAGCATTCTTCGGGTTTTCATGGACTTCAAGGAACAGGGCATCGGCACCACAGGCCACCGCGGCTTTCGCGAGAGGCGTAATATACCTGGCGTCTCCCCCGCTTGACGCTCCCCTTCCGCCCGGCTTCTGCACAGAATGCGTCGCGTCATACACAACGGGATACCCGGTCTCTCCCATTATAATTATCGACCGGAAATCGTTAATTAGCGTATTGTATCCGAAGATGGATCCCCTTTCCGTGAGCATAATATTGTGGTTGCCCGTACTCTCCAGTTTGTGTACAACATTGGTCATTTCCGCGGGCGACATGAACTGGCCTTTTTTCACGTTGACCGGCTTTCCGGTAAGGCCCGCTTTAACAAGCAGATCGGTCTGCCGGCACAGAAATGCCGGTATCTGGATAATGTCCAGAACAGACGCGGCACGATCCACCTGATCGACAGCATGGACATCACTCAGTACGGGAATACCCACTTTTTCTCGTATGTCGCTTAATATCTGTAACCCTTTTTCGATACCCGGCCCCCTGAAGGAATCGATCGAACTCCTATTGGCCTTATCGTAGCTAGCCTTGAAAATGACCGGCATACCGGCACGTTTCGCGATATCCTTAATTTTTACGGCATGTTCCATCGCGCTTTCCGCGGACTCAATAACACACGGACCCGCGATCAGAACAACAGGCGCCGCGCGTCCTATAACAATATCTCCCACCCTTACCTGTTTTGTCTCCATTTTATACCGAGCCTCCGCCGCGATGGGCCAGAAGCGACCTGACCTTCTCAATATCCTCCGGAGTATCAACCCCGATAGTTTCATATCTCGTCTCGATAGTCTTGATCCTGTACCCGTGTTCAAGCACTCTGAGTTGTTCCAATTTCTCTTCTTTCTCCAGCGTGGATTTTGGAAGATTGGTATACGTAAAAAGAAATTCTTTCGTATAGGAGTACAACCCTACGTGTTTAAAATACCTGCCGCTTATGTCATCATCATTCGTCCGGTATTTCTCTTCGGCAGGCGCGCCTTCATCATCACGCAGATACGGAATAGGGCTCCTCGAAAAATATAGCGCGTATCCTTTTCTGTCTAACACAACTTTAACCACATTGGGATTAGAAATATCGTCCCTGTTATGTATCCGTTTGACTATCGTCGCCATCTGAGCGTTTTTCTCATACTCGAATACCTGCGCGAGATCATCTATCATCAGAGGATGCACAAGGGGCTCATCCGCCTGGATGTTCACAATAACATCCGCTTCGATGGAATTGGCCACTTCCGCTAATCGATCGCTCCCGGATGGCTGTTCCGGCGACGTGTACACGGCCCTTGCGCCAAAAGATTCCACAACTTTAAAAACTTTTTCCTTATCCACGGCAACAATGATCTCGTCGATCATGTGGGCGCATTTAACCCGCTCCCACACGTGCTGGATCATTGGTTTTCCGTTGATGTCCGCCAGCACTTTTCCTTTGAATCTCGTAGAATGCCACCTGGCCGGGATTATTGCCACACACCTCATGCCGCCTTCCCCTTCGTTTCCAGGCGTAGTCTTGACAAAAGCTCCTGTACGCTCACCGACGCGGCACCGACCTTTCCCACGACTATTCCGGCAGCGCAATTAGCGATATGCGCGGAAATGAGCGGCGATGCCCCTGAGGCGCGTGACAACGTGTATACCCCTATAACCGTATCCCCTGCGCCGGAAACATCAAAAACCTCCCGCGCGAGTGTCGGTATTTTTTGTGGTTTTTTTCCTGCCGTGAACAACATCATGCCTTCTTCGCCAAGTGTGATCAAGATATTGTCAGTTTTGAGCTTTTTTAAAAGTTTTTCACCGGCATCACATATGTCATCGGGATCATTTAACAAAAAACCGACGGCGAGAGCGGCTTCGTGATGATTGGGAGTAATAACGTTGACTCCACGATAATACGAAAAATGATTCTCCTTCGGGTCAACTGCTACGATCTTGCCCTGTTTTCGGGCGAAGGGAACGATAGATTTAAGCAACTCCGGAGTGATCACTCCTTTGCCGTAATCTTCGATTATCACCCCATCTACGTCCCTAACGCACTGTTTGACGTAGTCGGATATCCGCGTTATAACATCATCACTCACGGTATTGATGTGTTCACGATCTATCCTGACAACCTGCTGATTGTGCGCGATCACACGCGTTTTCTGACTCGTAGGCCTTGTACTATCGGAAATGACCCCGTCTATCCGTATATTTCGCTCTCCAAGTTCAGTCTTCAGCAGTTCGCCGTAAAGATCATCCCCCACTACGCCCGCGATCGATACATTAGCTCCAAGTGCCGCCAAATTATTGGCAACATTACATGCCCCGCCGGGCATATAATCTTCCTTTTTCACCCAAACAACAGGAACAGGCGCTTCCGGCGATATACGGGAAACATCCCCCCACACGTACTGATCAAGCAGAAGGTCCCCTACAACAAGTATCCTTTTCCCGGAGAACTTTTTTACATAATTGGCGAACGTGGAATATCTATAGTCCTTCAAGACACACTCCTGTCAGTAATAATGACGATTATACCAAGCGCGAACATTGTATCATGCCGCTTCGCGAAATGTCAATTGCCCCCCGCGCTCTTGCCTCTTGCCTCGTACCTCTCGCCTCCGTTTAGCGTATCGCGTTACGCATCACCCATCACCCATCACTTTTCACTTCTTGCCTCTCGCCTCGTGCCTCTTGCCTCCGTTTAGCGTATCGCGTTACGCATCACCCATCACCCATCACTTTTCACTTCTTGCCT
>JAHJBY010000075.1 GCA_018813285.1 Candidatus Omnitrophota bacterium | reverse complement strand
GCTAAGGGCGGACACTGGGAAGTGCTTGAAAAGGGGCATTAAAGGGGCGCCAAAGGGGCATTTTATCATACACAGACAGGTATTTGGTTGGGTTTCTGGCGGTGTTTTGAGAGAACACCTTTGTTATAAGGGCGGGAAGTATCGATTGGTTTCCCTAATGAGATGAGAGCGCCCATACTGCGCTTTCTGTAGAGTTTCACAAGTAGTTGTATTTCAATGGGTTGCGTAGTTCGCCCAGCGTCCACTACGGGCCGCCATCCTGCTACGCCCTTCACAGCTTAAATGGGTGGTAGGGCTTCGCAGGGATAGGGGGAGAGAAATGGTCCTTCGAAGCTGTAACAGTAGATAGCTATCCGAACAGCGAAGAAGACCCTCTCCGCCATTATATTGTTTCAAGCCAATCTTTAAAAAAAAGGACACGGTCTTTCTGCGTAGGGTCAAAAAGGAAAGGTTCGATATCTTTGGCAAGGGTTTTAAAATTGAGAGTATTGGATCTTTCTTTTAGAAAACTAACAAGCTCTTTTTTCGTGTTAATTTTCAAACGTTTCTTTAAAAATTCATAATCAGGAGTTGTTTTCCCCATCAAATATACCACATCGAAGAAGTCTCTTCCCTTTTCTCTTTTTCTCATGAAGCAAGCACATATCTTTTGAGATAAAAGTAAATCTAAAGGAACGGCGTTGATATAACGAAATATACCAAATTTATTTAAAAGGTATTTTTCAGGTATGTAATCATATTTTTGAGGTTCAACATCCAATTGTATAAGAATCTTTTCTTTTTGGTGTCCGGATAATTCATTTTGAAAGAGCAATCCCGGGAATTTTATATAACAGTGAAAAGCTCCCTTGAAAACATTTTCAATCTCAACCGTATAACCGTCAAGCTCTAATTGTTTTTTTATTACTACTGACACGTTTTTAAAATCATTTTTATCAAGGCCCCTATTGTCAAAATCAAGATCTTCTGAAAACCTTGAGCTGTTATGAATTATTCTTATAGCAGTTCCTCCGAGAAAAACAAGTTTATTGCTGTATTCTGTCGAAAAAATTATATTTAGTATTTGATATTGTAAATATTCCTTCAGTATGTTTTCCCTGAAAGGTCTCAGTTTTTCCGGGTAATATGACAATACATCATTAAAATTCAGCATTTGCTAACCTCATTAGTTTATTTAATGACTTTGATAGTCGTGTGTGCGAAAAAATCTGCAAATATTTTTCTAGTCTAGGAATGTTCAATAGACCCTTCAACACACCATAATTTAATCTTAATTCCTTAAGGGACCCCGTATTGTTCAGATCAGGGTTTAGATATAAATAATCAAGGATCGTTTTTTCAGGATCAGAGATCAAAAAATTATGCGAAGTATCCGTGATTAGGGTATATCCCCAAAAATGGCGTTTATGGATCGATCGGTAGGAAAAATTAGAAATAACAGTGTTAATATTGCGGGTTTTTCGAGATGATATACCGGTGACCTGGAAAACAGCTTCAGGTATAAGGCCATAATAAGAAAGGGCGGATTCCAAGCCAACGTAGGATGGAGAATAAATTTTATTTCCTGTCATTTTAAGGAAAGAATCATTGATTTCCGTATCAGAAAAAATATAAAAATTGTTAGTAAGTTTCTTTATGTAGCCTTTTTTTTGCCATTCATAGAGGCGCCTACGATCGATCGTATCAAAAAGATTTTTAACATTTTGAATATCGATAACTTCATTTTGAGATAAGACGTTTTTAAAGTCGATGAACTTCATAATATTTCCATAATTAGTTAATTTTAACCAAATATATCATTAAAAACGTATTTTGTCAAGTTTTACTAAAAAAAGTCGGTGTCAATCTTGCTGGGGTACTTTTTTTATTAGCTGTGAATAAATGTGATTATCTATTTAGAGTTACCCCTGATGTTTTTATAGTATTCCGTGCCTCTCTTCGGACATCCTTCGTGCCCGAATTTATCATTTTTACTTCATTTGTCATAATTTTTCACATTTCTTCATAGTTCAAGGCTTTTCGCGTTTCATAAAACCATGATATTGCTTTAGTGTACTTCGTATCTGCTTCTCGTAAGCTCCCTCAATATCCTTGCCCAGGGTTTATCCTGATCTACACCTTTCAGCGCTGGGATTGCTGTATCAAGCCATGGATTTTGCTCAGCTACTTTCTTGAAACATGTCGCCGGTAATGGAGCTTTCCATTCTCCATTTATTGTTATCTTCTTATCCCGGTCTTCACTCCACCAGTTATCCCAGTCTCCGTTTATTATCGTCTCACAGACGGCGAAACTAAAAGATAATAATCCCTTCGAATACTTACATACCTTACTGACAAATCCGCTTATGGCCGAAGAAGCCATATCGTAAAAACTTTCAAAAAACTAGTTTTACTTTTAAACAGATTGCTTCGTCGCCCCCTTCCCCTCGACTTCGCTCGGGACAAGCGGGGGGCTCCTCGCAAAGACGGATTAATGGAAATCGGCTTATCTGAGCTAAACTATTACATAAGGACTTCCTGAATTAGACCAAAAAAAGTTAGTTATTTATAGGTTGACTTTTTTGCTTGGTTAGCTTAACATATAGTAAGTTAATATAATAAATAGCCACAAAAGCATAGATTGAGCCGCCATACGTTCAACCTGGTTGATTTTGGGCAGTCGGAGAAAATGGCCGTTAAATTATGAGAAAAAAAAGTAAATTCACAAGAATTGTAGCGTTATTTGTCGCGGGTATATTTCTGCATCAACAGATCGCCTGGGCCACGGGCGGCGTAACGCCGGTGCTTGCCAAAAATATTTCAAAAGAAACGATCAATTTATTCCCGGAAATACAAAAAGGTCCGCGGATTTCGGATGATCTTGCCCGTATCGAAAAAACACATCTCACCGGATCGGAAGAAGTGATAATAAACATACAGGACTGCCATTCGTCCCTGTCCGCACAGTATTCGATAGTTGATATTCTGAAAGATCTTATGCGGAATTATGATCTCCGCGTTGTGGCTGTGGAAGGAGGCGCGGGTTATTTGGATACTTCGCTCCTAAAAAGCATGCCGGACGAGGGGGTAAGGAAAAAAACCGCGGCGTATCTGATGAAAGAGGGAAAGATCTCCGCCGGTGAGTTTTTTACCGTCACGGCAAAGGAGGATATAGCGCTTTATGGCGCGGAGGATAACGGGCTTTACATGCAAAACGTGAAACTTTTTCGGAAAGTCTACGCGAAGAACCGTAAAAACAGAGCTGAGCTCAATAGGATACTGGAGACGTTAAAACATACGGAAGAGAAGGTGTATTCCGGAGAGCTGAGCCGGTTACTGTATAAGTCAAGGCTGCACGACGAGAACAGGATAAGTTTTGATATCTACTGGAAATCCCTGGAGGAAATCTGCCTCAAAGCGGGTATTTCCACAGCGACGTGCGGGAATATCATGGATTTCACCGCGGTCGTGAAACTGGAGAAAACCATAGATTTTGATGAAGCCACCCGCCAGAGGAGAGCGCTGATAGATCAACTGACCGAAGGCGCGGACGAGGAGGCCCTGGAGGTGATGGTGGCAAGGTCCATTGCTTACGAAAAGGGCGGGATGGACCAGGCCGCGTACCATAGAGGGCTCATGGATCTCGCGGGACAGAAAGGCATAAAAACGGAAGGATTCCCTGAGCTCGCGAAATTCGATGATTATTCCGCCCGTTACAGCGCGCTTGACGTTATCGGTCTCGCGGACGAACTTGAACTTCTCGAGGAAAGGGTTCTTGAGGAACTTTTTTCTTCGGATGAGGAAAGGGAGCTTTACCGTCATGTCAAAGTGGTAAGACTGCTTAAAAGGCTTTTCGAAATACAGCTTACCGGCAAGGACGTTTCTTATTTGCGTGAAAATATCGACAAGATAG
>JAHJBY010000074.1 GCA_018813285.1 Candidatus Omnitrophota bacterium | reverse complement strand
GCGCCGCAAAGGCTACCTTTGCTTTGAACTCTTTACTAAATCGCTTCCTCGTTCTCCCCATTACTTGACCTCCCGTAGTTATGAACATTATACATCATTTTCCATCTTAACTACTGGTTCAAAAATTGGGGAGTACCGCAGTACCGCGCGCGCCGTTATCCTGAGGAGTAAAACGTCTGTCATCCTGAGCCCGAAGGGCGAAGGATCTTTAACACACTGTCATTCCCACGAAAGTGGGAATCTATAAATGTCCACTACTTCAAAATGTCCACTGGATAGTGGACATTTAACCCTGCCAGACATGTAATGTTCACTCAACCCCTAATGTTCACTAATTAGTGAACATTAGGTAGTAGTTAATAAAGACAGGTAACCCCAAAAATCAAACCCCAAAAATCATCTTGACATCATGTCGCAATTATAATATATTATTTTCGACACATAAAAGGGGCTTATTATGCTAACTATTGTGGATAAAATAAAAAATGATATCTATAAGCAGAAACGGGGATTTGTGTTTACCAAGTATCGTTTCTTTGATTTAGGTAATTCCAAGACAGCTTCTAAGGTTTTGGAGCGTTTGGTGGAATCAGGCGAGATCAGACGTATTGCCCGAGGAATATATGATTATCCGAAAAAACATCCTGAATTAGGTGATATTCCGCCTAATTCGAATAAAATTGCTGACGCGCTGGCTGAAAAGGATAATCTAAAAATCCAGCCGTCAGGGGCCTATGCGGCGAACTTGCTCGGTTTATCCGATCAAGTACCGGCAAAATTTGTCTTTTTAACAGATGGCCATTCCCGGACTGTTCAGGTTGGTAAACTAAATATCAAATTAAAAAAGACCACTCCTAAAAATATGGCAACGGCCGGGCGCATCAGCGGCTTGGTCATTCAGGCTTTACGCTACATGAAACAGAAGAATGTGGATGATAGGGTTATCAATATTTTAAAAAGAAAATTATCAGATAAAGACAAAAAAATAATTATGGCCGATCTTCGTTACGCTCCGGTTTGGATAGGTGAAATATTTAAAAAAGTAAATTCATAGCAGTTTTTTGGCTTTTAAGCCAGTAAAGATGGAGGACATATGAAAGATATATTAAATAAGGTCGATGCAGCTCAGGCAAAGATTAATAAGATGCGCCCGTTTTCTGATGAGATGAACCATCAAATCAAAGAATATTTTCGTATCGGACTTACGTATTCCAGCAACGCGCTGGAAGGGAACTCTCTGACTATATCGGAAACAAAAGTGGTTATTGAAGATGGACTCACAATAGCGGGAAAACCGTTAAAAGATCACTACGAGGCCACAGGGCACAGTGACGCGTTCGATCACATGTATGCTCTTGCGACAGGAAAAACAATAACTGAAGAAGATATTAAGAAATTACACGCGCTCTTTTATCACCGTATCAAAGAAGATGATGCCGGGGCATACCGAAAACTTCAGGCAATTATTACCGGATCGCAATATCCTTTACCTAAACCGGACGCGTTACCGGAAATGATGCGAAAATTCATTAAAAGTTTACCCAAGCTAAAGAAAGACAATCATCCGGTTGAGTATGCCGCTAGGCTTCATAAAGAGTTCGTGTTTATTCATCCATTTATTGACGGTAATGGGCGAGTGGCCAGACTTTTAATGAACGTGGCACTCATGCAGGCAGGATATATTATAGCTATAATTCCGCCGCTTAAACGCGTAGAATATATTGCCGCGCTTGAAAAGGCGCATAAGAATGATACAGATTTTATTAAACTAATAGCCTCATGCGTATACGAGACACAGAATGATCTACTGCGCATGGCTAATGGAAAAAGTTAGTTTGATTTAAAAGGGGAATAAGATAACACAATGAACTACTGGTGGACATCAGATTATCATTTCGGGCATGCGAATATCATTAAATATTGCAATCGGCCGTTTGAAACGGTTGAGGAGATGAACGAGGTGATCATCCGTAAACATAACGAGAGGGTGAAACCCGAAGATACCGTGTTCTTTCTCGGCGACTTTATCTTTAAAGGCGGGAAAGAAGGCGGAGAAGAACGCTACCGTGAGTTTGAGAGAAAGCTCAATGGTAAATTCATCTTTATTAAGGGCAATCACGACCGAAACAACAGCCTTAAGACGATCATTGCCAAGATGTATATTCACCCCGTTAGAAGTAGGATGACGGAGACATCCGACAGACGCCTTTGGCGTCTTACTTCTAACGGGGTACACTACGGCTCAAAGGATATCTGCATGACGCACCGGGCTGAGGATGCGGACCCGAACGTGCCGTGGAATTTTTGCGGTCATGTTCATGAGAAATATAAGGTCAAAAGGCTGGATGCCAAGTCTTTGGTAGTAAACCTTTGCGTAGAGGTATGGAATTATTATCCGGTCACCTTTGAGGAGATCAGCTCTGCTGTTTCTTCGTTTAAGAGGGAAGAGAAGAAGGGCATTAAGTCGGATGAGAGCGAAAAATGTCGGATAAATGTCGAAAAAGAAAGTGATGCATAAATGTTCCTAAAAAGCGGAAAATGTCTCTAAAAATGTCTTTATAAATTTCGGACATTATTTCGGACAAATATTAGACATTTCGGACATTATGTAAATAGAGAAGTAAAGAGAAGAGAAAGGTTCAGAGATAAAGACAAGGTCGTTATACGAAGACAGGGTAGACAATATAGTGTATGACAGTGCAGGAAACATATATTGTTACATGGGAGAAGAGAACAGGGTGGAAGAAAAACGGATGCAAATGGCGTTTGCCGGATTTGAAGAAGACAGAAAGTGTTTGAAATATCGATGTCCGGCAAAAGCGTATGGTATAAAATGTGGCCGTGAACAAAGTTGTGGCGGCGGGAAATATTCCGGCTATGGAAGAGTAGTGAGAATACCGTTGGAAAGAGACCGCCGGATGTTTACACCGGTAGCGAGATCAAGTTACAAGTTTAAAAATCTCATGAAGAAGAGGACCGCTGTGGAGAGGGTTAACTCAAGAATAGATCAGGTATACGGATTTGAGCGACATTTTATAAGAAGAAAAAAGAAAATGCAGGTAAGAATGGGATTAGCATTGGTGGTGATGTTGTCAATGGCTCTGGGCAGGATAAAACAGAAAGAAAAAGAAAAGCTGAGGTCATTGGTAAAACCGGTACTGCCGATGTTGCAGGCAGCATAATCCTGCAAAAACAGGTTCGATGGGAAAGAGGACAGGGGAGTGTGCCTGAGTTGTGTCTTGTTGACATTTTTACGGCAAAACACCCAGGATTTTATCGGCACCGGTAGAAATTGTGGCGGGATTTCAGACAGGCGCAACCATGCGGAGAAGCGGTTTTTGGCAATATCCGCTCAAAAGGGTTATTCCGCTACTCCCTCTAATGGATTCCCGCTTGCGCGGGAATGACAATAAGGGAGAAAAATGTCAAAAGAAGAGAAAAAAGAGATCCTTCGCTCCGCTGCTATGAATAACGTCAAGCGTAATTTTTAAGATTTACTTCGTTCTTTGACATATTTCAACCTTGTGTGCATTTTTAATATGCATCCTTATTTTAAAATTTGTACTCTGCAAAAAGAGAAACTCGCTGCTATTCGTGG
>JAHJBY010000073.1 GCA_018813285.1 Candidatus Omnitrophota bacterium | reverse complement strand
GAAAGTGATAAAAACAGATTGTGGCAGGCCGCCTCCGGGGTTTTGTCACCTCAAAACACGATCATAGCTCCAGTGGGTATAAATTATGACGCCGCGGGTATTATCCGGAGTGTTTTTCTGGGACTTAAATTATCAGAGATAGCTCGGGACGGGGAATATACGGCTGAAAGCGGTTTCGTAAAAGCCGCTCTCGCGGATTACAAGGCGTTGAGTTTGGCTCTGGGGCAGGAAGCGCGGGAGTTCAACCTGAGGGGAGAGGATCTTGTCAACATGGCCCGTGGAAAGACTATGGAGATTATTGTAACTTCGTTGAACAGGCTTATAAAGCTTCTTCTCATAATGCCTGTAAATATAGAGGAGCAGCGTGAAATTTATGAACACGCGCGAGAAGTGCTGGCAAGGGCGTGATTAGGAGAGGTAAGGGCCAATAAAGCTATCAGCTATCAGCCTTCAGCTTTCAGCTAAAAAGAGGATCAAGGAGCAAAACGCGGAACGTAAGAAGGGGTGGGATGAAAGGGTCAGTTAAGTTTAAAAAAGTTTGAAATTTTGTTTTGACTTCAAAAGCGTTCCGTACTATAATGTTAATGATGGTAAAAAATTTAAAAGTCAGGTAACATCAAAAAAGTGACGCGAAACGCGAGTTGATGGTAACAAATAAAAAAACAAGTTTAGTAACGCCTAACGAACGATAGGAGAAAAAAATGTTTAACGATATCAAGAGATCTCTGTTTTTTAAGTCAATAAGCCTTTTTCTTGTCTTGAGTTTTTCATTCTACAACGTCAGTTTCGCCTCGATCGAGAAAGACGATCGCGCGCGAGCGGATTTGCCGTTAATGGTGGAAGACATCGGGATAGCCATCGATAGCGGTACGATAAAATCCAGGCATCAGACCGGTGGGGATAAGGTCATCATCCATATCCAGGATGCTCACTGTAACTATGAAGCGCAGCAAAACATTAACAGGATCCTGGAGCAGCTTTCCGCGGAATGCGGCGTGAACATGATCTCTGTGGAAGGCGCGGAGGGTATTGTGGATACGTCCTGGTTCAGGGCTTTTCCGGACGCGGAGATACGCAAGGAAGTCGCGACGTATTTCATGAAAAAAGGGGAGCTCACCGGTGCTGAATTTTTCTCCATCATTTCGGATAATTACGGCGGGACTATATTCGGGGCGGAAAGCAGAGAAGCGTACATAAAAAACCTGAAGGCGTTTACGGCGACCTACCCGTACAAACCGATGATGGAAAACTTCTTCCTGGATACACGCACTATTGCCAACAGGTTGAAAGCGATCATTTATTCGAAAAAACTTAAGGCGCTTGATCTTAAGATAAGGGCGTTTGACAGCAAAGATATCAAGCTTGGCGAGTTTGCCGCGTATCTCGACAAATGTATCCGCGAAAACAGGATAAGCCTCACCGATTACCCGGATTTCAAAAAGCTTGTCGATACCCTGGAATACGAGGGGAAAATAGATTTTGATATCGTCGACCAGGAACGCGGCCAATACATCGATTTCTTAAGCAAAAAATTATCCAAAGAGGAAATGACGGAACTTGTCACCCACAGTATCAAGTTCAAAAAAGGACACATAAAGGCCGTCGAATTTTATACCTATCTTCGGGATATCGCCAGGAAACAAACGATTCCGATGCTGCAAAAATATCCGAACCTTTTCTACTACTACATCTACACCAAGCTGTACGACGGTATTGACAACGAAAAATTGTTCAAGGAAATAAGAGAGATAGAAATAAGTCTGAAAAATAAGCTTTTCGAGGATGATACCGAGCGCGCGCTGGACAAATACGCTGAGATGCTTGATATGTACGTGAACCTGGTCAATATAGAGCTGACAAATGACGACTACGAACTCTTCGAAAAGTATATGTCAGAGTTTTCCGTCCACGATATTGTGGAATTTCTCAGCGGGCTATGCGCCGGATACAACCTGAATTACGTTATCGATACGGTCCCTGCCCAGATAAGCGAAAATATCCCGAATATGGTGGATTTCTATGAGATAGCGATGAAGAGGGATAAGGCCCTTGTCGATAACACGCTGGCGCAGATGGAAAAAGGCAAAGAGAACGTCAGCGTTCTTATAGCCGGTGGTTTTCATACCAGAGGGATGAAGGATCTACTGGCGAAGAGGGGCGTTTCGTATGTGGTTGTAATGCCCAAGATCACAAAAGACGTGGAGACACCTTACATCAAGGTGCTTACCAATCAGAGGACGTCACTCGCGGACATAATCACTGAAAGCGCCATGCCTGTCCCGGCGGCAGCGGTGTCAAAAAAAGAAGGTGTCGGGACGGCAAGGCCGGAACTTCTCTCACCGCTTTTGAGATTCGCTTCCGGTGTCAGCTGGTGGGTCGATCCGGAGAAACACGGAAAGCTTATCGAATGGTCCGATGAAATGGGGGCTATCGCGGGCGGTGAAACTTTCGCGGAAGCGGCACAACAAGCTTTTAACGACACGGTTGATATGTGTACCGAACGTTGGCTTGACGCCATCAAGAAAAGGATGACGGATAAATTCGGTGAGGAATACGCGGAAAAGGAGTGGAGTAAGTTTGTTAACGACGATATTCGTTGGGGGCTTTTGCTCAGCGTTTATTTGGGTACATATCGGGACGCGGGGGTTAAAGTCGATACATACCCAATAGTTGCCAAAGCGATAGAATCCAGATTCGCGAAATACAGGAACAGGAGGGCAAAGGGGACCGCAGGCCGCGATGGCACACCAGGCGAGCACCCTGCTCTTGCGGCGGCACGTACGAACGCACAGGCCCTGGCCGCCGACGAGATCATAGGGGAGAGCATAAGAGGGGGACGCGCGTTACCTGTTTCGAGGGAATATGATTATATCAGGCCTGGCTTCAGGTTTGTGGTGCATGAAGGCCTCGCGGATGCTCTCAGAGCCAGAGCCGCGGGTTTGGACACGGGTGTCCACCCCGGCCGTGGTGGATATGTAAGCGGGGCAAGCCGCGGGCTTTTGCAGGCGCATATCGATAAAGGGATATACGGTAGTTTGACTGAAGCTGAACGAGAAACGGTCGCCCGTCACGAATTAGCGCATCTGGATATCTTTAATGGTGATAATGGAGTGACGCTTCGAGGGGAAGCTCTCGCGACCTGGCGGGAATGGCGGGCATGGGTCGCCGCTGATCCGGACATTACCGCGGACAATATTGCCGATAAACAGGAAGATTTTGTGAACGCGTTACCGGGATGTGACGTAAGAAGCATCGAGAAGAGCCTCGCCAATATTGAGCGGGACCGCGTGCTTTCAGCGCGTTTCAAAGATATGCGTCAGCTCGGGGAGGTCCCAGCTGACAAAAAAATATGTCTTCTCTTTGCCGGCGGCGTCGGAACGCGCCTTATCGGGGTAAGTACTCCTGAAGCCCCTAAACAGATAGTCCCTATCTTTAGGGATCCGAAAACCGGAGAGCAGAAAAGTTCCTTACAGATAGGTATTGAAAGAGCTTTAGAGGCCGGCTTTTTGCCGGAAAACATTCGCATACAGACGACCGGGGCTTTATTAAGGCCGATACAGGATATTCTTGTGGGAATGAGTGTCAAGGGGCTCACGGCGGATAACGCGTATGCTGAACCCGCGTACGCTGATACTGCCGCGGCGTTTGGTTACGGTTTCGCGTGTCTTGTAAGAGAAGGTAGAGGCGATAACGCGGTTTTTGTCGGTACGGCCGATCACATAATAGACTTAGATAGCGGAGAGTTTAAGGAGACAGTGAATAACGCTCTCGATGTTGTGTATGGTAATCCACTGATAGCGACTATTGGTATAGTTCCGCTGGAGGCAAACAATGATTTCGGACACTTAGAAGTCGGGCCTGAGACTTCCATTCCCGGGATGTTCGCGCTTGCCGGGTTTGAGGAAAAACCTGAAGGCGAAAAGGCTCAGGAACTGTTTGATAGAGGCGATCTTTTTAACAGCGGCATGTTTTTGGCCACCCCGGAGACTGTTATGGAGGAATTCAAAAAAGTAGCCGAAAAAAAAGGGCTTAACCCCGACGTGGATGATTGTTATTACAGAGGCTTGAGCAGAATAATAGACGCCGCGGAAGGCAAAAAGCGTGACAGTGTCGAAAGAGAAGAATTCGTGAAATTCGCGCGATGGAAAAAAGACGGGAAATCACCTGAAAGCCCGAGGGGGGTGTCGTTCGACTATGTGATAGCCGAGCAGTCAGAGGTTATGATCACCACGCCGGGGAATTTTTACTGGAGAGATATAGGCGGATACAAGGCTATATACGAACAGTATGCCGAGCCTTCAGGTAAATATTACGCGGCAGGTAAAACAGTTGATAAAAAAGGTAATGTGGTTCTCGCGTCGGCGGAAGAAGAGGATATCGTTCGTTTCAATAATTGTGAAAAATGCCTTGTAATCATTATGGATAACGCAGATGGCGAGGGTTTTAGAGCGGATATATCTTTGAGCGGGTTGAAAAGTCAGTTGGTTGTTTATAATCCGTCAAAACGTATGACTATGGTAGCTTCACTTGATATGCCTGGCTCCGTGCTTAAAGCTTTACAGGATAAGGTACTGAATGTTAATCCTTATACCGCCCAGTTTCTTGGGCGCGGTATTCCTGAAATGGTGGATAAAAGGGGAGAAGTTTTAAATGTTGACATAGGAGCAAACGTAGAGACGCGGGCCGCAAGGACAGGCATAATAAAAGGCCTGGGCAACCGGGACGTGGTGGCCGCGTGCAATTCAGGTTTATTGCTTTTGCCCGGGACAAAAGAGGCAAGGATCGATGTGTTCCGAAGAAGCAACAGTAAAAGGATAACAATCGATGTTAGCAAAATAGATGAAAAAAACGGTATAATCCTTGATCCCTTTGTTAGAAACGTTGTTCCTGAAGATATGCGGGGAACCGATAACGAGGCTATTCAAAAAAGGGCCGAGGATATAACGGGTATTTTGACGCGCGGCGAAAAAGAATATATTACTCTGGAGGAATTTATAGAAATGTATGACGCAACTCACAGCGATTTTCCGAATGCGGAAGACCAACTGGATAACGTTTTAAGATCTGGCGCTCCTATTTACAAAACACAGATGGAGATAAACGGGAAAAAGCGGATAGTTTACAAAGCCTATCCCGCGAATAGAAGAGCCTATATGGAAAAACATTTCCCGCCTGCCGGGTTTGGAACGAGCGGGATACGTGGGGCCGATGAAAAACTTGTGGATTTTGTGATCAGTACTACAGTCGTGGGTGTTGTGGAATATCTTAAAAATCTTCCGGAGGAGAGGGGCGGAGTAAGGGAAGGGTTATTACAAGCGGCTTTTGCCGGTGACTTAAGGCCGTCTACCCCGCGCATCGCTATAGCCACAGCCGCGGCCATAAGGGCATCAGGTTTAGAACCGGTTTTTGGCGGAGAGGTTCCTTCCCAGGCCATAATGAATTATGGCCTGATGAATAACATCATAAGTTTCATGATCACGGGGAGCCATAATCCGTTTGGCCAAAACGGAGAAAAAGCCAATACAACACTTTGTGAGGTGCTTAAACATGAAGAGAAAGCGATTCTTGAAAAGATAGAGGAAGCCCGGCAAAAAGAACTGTCCAAATCATGGAAAGAAACAATGTTTACGCCTGACGGTATGTATAAAAGCGTAAAAGAAATGTCTCCTGAACAATTGCATGATTATGAACAGGCTGAAAAAGACGCGCGTACTATTAACATGCAAGTTAAAGATGCCTATGTAGCGCGTTATGTTGACGCCCTGGGCATTGATTTCCTTAAAGGTGTAGAAAGCTCATTCTGGATGCAGTCGGCCGTCGGCCGGGAGATAATACCTCGAATATGGAATAGTATGGGCGCTCGTATGAGAGGAGTGAGAAAAGCACCAGATGGAACTTTTATACCGGTTGATACAGAAAATCTGCAGCCGGCCGCCAGAAAAGAACTCAGAGATATTGCAACTGAATTGAATAGGGAAGTAGCGCGAATGCCGGATGCTGACGAAAAACTCGTGACAGTTAATTCTACGGACGGAGATTCTGACAGGCCGGTATTCTGTGACGAAACCGGCGAGTTTATCCATGGCGATAAACTTGGTGTTATGGCCTGCGTATGGCTGGCGAAAGAGGGAGTAATTAAATCGGTAGCCGTACCTATCACGTCTAACCATAAGGCTTTGGGCATCCTCAGGGATATGGGCATAAAAGTTGTCCAGACAGATGTGGGGTCGCCGTATGTGATCGGTACGGGATATGACGCGACAGAAGACCAGACAACAAGGGAACTTTTGAATGCCGGATGTGACGTGGCGTTTGAGGTCAATGGCGGATTTCTTGTATGTAAAGATCTGAGATTATCCAATGGCAATGCGCTTTCTGCTTTGCCGACAAGGTGTGGTATTATTTCACAGATATTTGCTACACGTCTGGCCAAAGATATGGGGCTTAAGATATCGGAAATGGCCGAGTTTTTCTTTGGGGCCGGCGCGAAGGCGGAGGCCGCCCGGGAATTGGGGGAAAAATTGAAGGTGAATGATGTGGTGGTGCAAAACTTCATTGGCGGAAAATATCAGGCCGAAACAATGGCCGGTCTTGTCGAGAACCTGCCGGAAAGCGGTAATATTACTCCGGGTTGTGAAATGTATGAAACTGATATGGGGAAAGGCGTGATAAAGGCTCTTACGCCGAAAGATCCCCGTATAGCCGAATTCAGATTTATTGGTGATGAAATAAAAGTAGTGAAGAAAAAGACCGTGGCCAATCTACTGGAAGGCGATGAAATCGAGGAAATGGCTTCGTCGGAAACAGCTTCTGAACTTTCAGGTATACGTGAGGCGCTAGTATCCTATTTAGGCGATATAAGCGGGCTTAGAAACATAAATATCACGGCAATAAATGTCATGAATGGCATAAGAGTGTATTTTGCTAATGGAGAGGTTGTCCATCTCAGGCCGTCAGGTAATGCCGCGCAATTCAGGATATACACATTGGCAAAGACAACGGAACGTGGCCGCGAGATGGTAGAAGACGGCACCAGAGGAAATACAGGGGTTTTAGTCAGGCTTATACAGGATTACGCCGATGGAAAACTGAGGGCATCTGTTACGGCACCCGGAAAGGCGGAAGCTGTCACCCCGGGTATTTACGCCGCGTCAATCGGCCCGGCGGTGAGAGCGGCCCGGAAAAAAGCGGCTATTGAAAAATTGGGTGAGATCATCAAGGCGGGTCAGCCTGTTCGATTTGTGCCGTTCTTGAAGACAGGCGATGACGGGTATACATGGGGCCAACCGCTTCCCGTCAGCGTTATACTCGAGATCATGGGTGCTGAGGATTTGGAAGAGAAACAGGCTTTGGCCGCGGAATACGGTATCCCTCTCAAGAGACGGCTTGCCTCCGGCGAAGAAGTAGTAGACCAGGAAATAGCGGAACGGTTGTATTCCGCTGGTGAAATCGATGTCGACGGCGTAAGGCTTCCGGTAGAAACGTTGGAGCTTTTCAGGGAAGACGTTTCGGGCCTTACCACGAAGCTGCTGGCTTCGGCGAAGGTGCTTTCACTTCAGATACACGAGTTTGACGAGATGATAGTTGCCCAAGAGGACGGTTACATATACTTAGGGCTTAAAAAAGATGTGACGCCGGAAGAATTCGTCGAGATATTAAAGGCCGGCTCTCCCGGCGATATAAAGAGGATGTTAAACAGGGTGAAGATCGCGAAAGGTGACGTGTATATCGTGCCGGCGGGTATGGTGCACGCTTACGGTGAAGTGATCGTGTATGAAATGAAGGCCGTGAGTCCCGCCGGGGATAAGCCCGGAACCATCTCGTTCTTTGACAGGCTGAAATATCTTGATGATAGCGAAATTTGGGGGCTGATCCAGAACATAGTGAAATATGCCGTTGGTTACAAAGACGCGTACCAGATATTGGTCGATAAAGGGTTTGTGCGGGAAGGTAAAGACGTGCTTACCCTGCCGGATGAAATGGACGCGATCGCGATCGCCCGGAAGATACAGGGATATGGGTTTCTCAGGCAAGTGAACCCAGGTGACTATCGGTGTAATCCTGTGGTATTACACCAGGCCGGGACAGGTACATGTGAAAGGTTGGCACAAACCGAGGACTTTGTTCTTGATCGTTATACAATAACCGAAGGGGAATCGATAGAAGTGAGTGGTGAGGCGCTCGAGAATCCGCATCCTCTAACGGTGATAGAAGGGCGGATAATGGTTAAAAGCGCGGGAGGCGAGACAGAGATCGGGCCCGAAGATGATAAAATGATGCCGCGAAACGCGGCCGGATACACCATGACGGCGGTAGGCGGCCCGGCGGTGGTTTATTTATCGTATAAACCTCAGACAACGGCGGGAACATATACTATTGTCAGGCCGTTTGCGAAAGGCGCGGAAGTTCCCGGTACAGATACGCCGGAGAAAAACCCGGACCGGGAATGGGCCGTTAACGGTGAGATAAGAGATGATTCGCGGGATGGTGTCGCGATGAGCGATATACTTACGATCAACGGAAACGAGATCCAACCTCCGGCGATCATCGGGCCTCGCGCGCACCGCCTTGTTGTTCAGGAAGGGGAAGTGCAGATAGTTTTTCCGGACGGAACCGTTACGGAAGATCGGTACGGAGAAGGATCGGTCTTAAAGATGACGGCGGAAGGATTTAGCGCCGTAGACCAGGCGGGCAAATATTCCGAGTATAAGTGGGAGCTCACGGGAACGACGGTTGAATACAGCCTCAGGAAGTCGGGCGCGAATCGCGCGATCGTTAAAGTCCTTTACGCTAACGATAGGAAAGCGGAAACCCCGGTTTATACGGCGTACCGTATGCTTGCTAAACACCAGGATGTTCTATCGAATCAGAAAGTGGGGTACATAGCCCCGAATATTCTTTTTGCCAAAGACGGGCCGAATTCAATGGACGCGGAACAGGCAGCTATTAACATAGCGCTTGGTTCAGACGACAGGGGCGACAAAAGCGCTTATAACATAAGGACTTACAATGGCTGTATCTTCAAAGATGATAAATTGAGGCTTGATCCGAATATTAACGATATCCTGAGAGCGGTTGATAATCTCCTGTCGGAAGAAAGAAAAGTCGAGCTGGCGCTTACAGAGGCGCAGATCCGCGAACTTCTTGATAAAGAAGGGGATCATTTGGAGGATGTTAGCTATGAAGATATGTCACCCTATGGCAAACTTTGGAGCCGCATAAAATCGGGAGACGTCAGTATCCAGCCTATCGCTGACTTTAAAGAAAAGGACCTATACGTGGATGGCGACATAGCCGGCGGTAAACGCCTCGGGTGGTTTTTCATGAGAGAAGCCCAGGTAGGCGCTTTTATGCAGTCCGCGTTGAAGAAGGCCGATGTCGAAGGAGCCACAACTTTCGCGCGGGATACGCGCAGGTTGATGGAAGTCTTCACCGGTAAACCGGTTACCATGCAGGACCTTTACCTCATGCTGCCTTTTAACGAAATACCCGACGGATTTACGGTCATTGATCCGCGGACAGGGAAGATGGTGCCGGTAAATCTCGTCTTGTGGGCGAACAATTTGCTGGAAAAATTATTGCTTACCATGCCGATGCGGCCGTTAATGTACCTCAGGGAGCAGCTCGAAGCCAGGCGGAAGGTGATGTATTCAGTGTAATGTACGATTGACCCTTGCGTCCTGCGGTTTGCGGTGTGCGGTTCGCGTCTTGCGGTACTCACCTGTCCCGAGCGAAGCCGAGGGATCACTCTTCACTTTTTAGGGCGAAAGATTTTTCGCCCCTACGATTCACCATTCACGATTTGCCCCTCTGTGCCTCTGTGCCTTTTTTGCCCCTTGACCCGACGTTTTAGGGCGAAAGATTTTTCGCCCCTACGATTCACCATTCACGATTTGCCCCTTGACCCTTTGTGCCTCTGTGCCTTTGTGCCTTTTTTGACCCTTGCCCCGACGTTTTAGGG
>JAHJBY010000131.1 GCA_018813285.1 Candidatus Omnitrophota bacterium | reverse complement strand
GATTGAACATCTCCTCCGCTTTGCTGTATTCGTTTTGCCTCTTTAAAGTCAGCATCACTATACCAATCATCGTCTTTTGCCAAGCCCAAACGATAGGCAAGGGCTCCGTCACTCAACGGCTCTTCCGCCATAAAGGCGTCTGGCGATGTAAGCTTCTGATATTCCTGTATTGCTACCTCCAAGATGTTGAGATCCAGCTTCTGGTTGTTTGCATCAAGGTCTATAAAGGGTAGTTTCTGATTATCTTCTGCCCAGGAACCGTTTCTTACAAGCCATGCGTTATGGATTATATTGCCTGCCTCTACTATTGACCTATGCGCAACACTTCTTCCTGCAAACGCTTCATCTAGTACATTGCCTTGTTCGAGTTGCGCCATGGCTTCCCTTAATGCCTCCAGCACCTCTGCCACAGTCGCTCCTGCCTCAAGTGCATTCATAAGCGCCTTAGCACCGTCTACTCCAGCCGCTTTATTCTCTGACTGCCACGCCGCCGTTAGATCAGCATAATTTGTATGCGCTATGTCTATTTCTACCTGGCCTTCGTCATTTATCCTCATGTTGCCTTTTTCTTTTACCCCAGATCGTTCAAGCTCCGCTCTGGCTCTGACTTCCCATGCTTCGTCCTTAGCGGCTTTCCATCTGGGCGCTTCAGCCCCATTCTTCCTGGCATAATCGGTTTTCCAGCGCTCATGCAGTTCTGACGCAACTGATTCTGAGAACTCTTCCGTAGGCTCTTCCGCCATAAAGGCGTCGGCAGACTCAGTTACTTCAGCACTCTCATATTCGGTAACACCATCAACAAAATTATCTACTTCAGATCTGCTAGCTGCTTCAGCAGATCTTAGAAGAGCTATAACTTCAGCTGGAGCCTGTATTGTCGTTCCCCTAAGTCTCATTTGTCCATATTCATCAAAATTTGCTTGGTCTCTTTTTCCGGCATAAGGAGTTGGTCTTAGTTTGACGTGTGCCTGCACCAAGTTCCCACGTTCATCAGTGACAGCAATAAACCCACCATCTAGCTCCAAAGAACCATCGTCAGAAATAACTGGATTTGCGTTACGATCTTCCCATTGATAAACATTTTGATAAAAAGAATCTACTAACCTTAACCTTACAATATTACCTTCATCGTCAAATTCAGCAATGGCATTTAGAGTATGATCTTCGTATGGACTATATTCGTCAGATTTTATATATCTACCACGGCTATCGACTTCTGCTTGGTATTTTTCTTTAATCTTTATCTGAGGATATACAACGGTATCAAATACATACATTTGGGTATGCTCTAACTTATTTACTTCACCCATATAGAATCCATAAGCATCTATATCGCCATCCATAAGGGCAGTATGTGCTTGTCTCATTAAGCGGTGTAAGTTATTGTTCTTCCATATATCAAAACACAACTGTTTAACATAAGCATGATGTCTACAGTCACCTTGACCAATTAAAAAATCCGCAATTACGTTTGTCCGTGAATCACCAGATATTTCAGCACCACTAATAGACTTAAAATTGCGCGTAAAGTTATCGAATCTTGCATGTCTGTCACTATGTAAATCCTCCATGCCATCATCTGTTGCATATTGCATTCTTATCAGTTGATTTATTTTCCCATTAAACACATCGACATCTGATATATCCTCAAGTCCTAATAGTTGTAAGATACCGGTTACTATTGCAATATCGGCCCGGTTTACAACGTGATCATGTAATTGTCCGCTAAATCGGTAATTGCCAGCCACAAAATTAGAGGTAAGTCCTCTATAATGAAAAGATTTCTCAAGCACTGCTCTAGTAACTGCATTTTGTTCATCCAATATAGTAGGTGGAGCAACAGGAACATCTTTTAATTTATGGATGGCTTCCATTTTATCTTTTAGTGATTGAATAACCGTGCCAAAGAATTCTACATCTTCCCCTTGAGCTTCCCTTTTTTCAAATAAGCTTGTCATATTAGCCAAGGTAGTTTCTATTTCCCAATCACTTTTTGCCACACTCAATACCTTTTGAAGTACTAGGTTTATTTCTCTTTGACCTTCAGTAGTAGCATATTTTCGCGTTATACAAGCAACTTCTAACATAGTAACAACGCACCAATAATCATTTGATTGTAGACCGCCTGATTGGACTGTGGAATAATAAACCATTTCAGCTAATTTTTCGGCCTTAGAATACTCCCCTAAATTAATAAGGTTATAAACGGCGTTAATTCCAGGATAATACTCGAAGTCAATAAGATATCCGCGTAGATAATATTCGTATGAACGTTGTAAATCGCCTTTTAGTTTATAGGCTTTCCCTAATGCTCCATATATTTCTCCGTTCGCCAGCCCCTCACCTATCATCTCTTCACAGACTTCAATACTACGATCTATCTGTCCCGTCTTGTTAAGAGCTACTGCATAATATTCGCGCATTACAGATGATTTTTTAAAGTCCACATCTTGGCAATTCTCATAAATGTGTACAACCCCCTCAAAATCACCTAAATCTTTAGACATGTTCAAGAGAATTGTTGCCTCTATGGCATCTATACTGCCTAAATCTAACGTTTCAATTAATGCTCGCAAATTTTTGATCTTTTGTTTCTTAACCAACTTTGCCTCTGATTCACCAGCCTGCACTGCTCGCTCAATAGCCGCCTTTTGTTCTTCGCTTAATGTTATAGCGGCTTCCACTTTTTTATTAAATCTGCTCCTTTGTTTTACTAAAGATTCTAACCGTGTTCTAATAGCATCTATTTCATTTGTCTGAACTACTCCTCTCAATAAACCATCGATAGGGTTATCTAGAGCACCTGCAACTGGTTCTTCTGCCATGAAGGCATCAGCCCCTGTTGATATTTGCCGTATTACTTGTTCAAACTCGCTAATAGCCTTGTTAAACGCTACCCCTGTTGCATAGTCATATGATGGTCTTCTTCTGCTGGTTTCTTCATCTCTAATTTTTTTGAGATTTGTTACCACACTTTCGAGCCATTCTCTTATACTAGCCAAAGTGGTCAAGTTTCTATCATCTCGTCTGAATGACCAATAAGGATCATCATCTCCCTGGCTATAATAACTGCTAACTCTATCTGTCCAGTTTCCAGCAATCTGTAATATTCTCTGTTTTATATCTTGAATGCTTTCGATAGGTTCTTCTGCCATAAATGCGTCTGGTGATGTGGTTCTCATTAGTTCTCTGAACTCTACAAATTCAGTATCACTATACCAATCATCGTCTTTTGCTAATCCCAATTGATAGGCAAGGGCTCCATCATTCAATACTTCCCCAG
>JAHJBY010000072.1 GCA_018813285.1 Candidatus Omnitrophota bacterium | reverse complement strand
GATTGAACATCTCCTCCGCTTTGCTGTATTCGTTTTGCCTCTTTAAAGTCAGCATCACTATACCAATCATCGTCTTTTGCCAAGCCCAAACGATAGGCAAGGGCTCCGTCACTCAACGGCTCTTCCGCCATAAAGGCGTCTTTACCGGCTTCGCCTTTGGCTAAAGCCTCTAGTTCCTCATCAGAAGTTTGTCGAGATAAGTCAATCATGGCTCCCACGTCACCACCAAGAATGACCCAAGTTCTAAAAGCTGTTACAAAACCATAGCCCGTTAACCACGCCTCTTGAAGTAAACCTTGATTCCTTTCCTTCAATTTTGAAATCACAATTCCTCTTATAGCTTCAAATCCTACCACCGGAGCATATTTCTGCAAATTGCTCTCTGTGTTAATCATAAATAAAATATCAAAAATGTTCTGTGGCGTAATATCAATACCCAACATGCTCAATGCTTGAATAGCACGTTGCATATTTTTGTAGTCGATAGGTTGTATAGACTCAAATCTAAACCTATCGCCATCCAAGAGCATATCTTCTAACCCGGCATTTCTAAAAGCTGCCGCCGGGTCACTTTCAATAGGTTCTTCCGCCATTTGCGCATCATAAGATGCTTCAGAAGCCGCCTGCCCGGCAATTTTCGCCTCGGCTCTTGCCAGGACATCATCTATATTTCTGCCTGGATTTAAAACAAGTTGCCTGTTTTGTTCGTCTGTTTGCTCAGCGAATACTCCAAGTTCATGTATGAGAGCGCGTGCAATATTTACAGGATCAGCATTTCCATCTCTTCCATATAAGGTAAAATGCATTCTGTTTTTTCTAAGGGCCCTATGATGGAACATCCACGGAAGCGACGTTCCATTATTGCCTGTTATAAACCAAATTATGTCTCTGGCATTTTCCTGCGTAAATAAATTAACGATTTTTTGAGCAGACGTAGTGGTTATTCCAAGATTTGTCAATTCAGCAATAAGCTTTTCTTTGAGTTCAGAATGTAACTGAAGAAGTTCAGCCAGATCATGCGCCTCCAAATCTTGATATCCCGGATCATGCGATAAAGTAATATAGGTATCACCAGGCTCATGACCCTCAATGGTTACTCTGCCGCCATGGCTAACTGTTGTCCCTTCCAATGCCTGCCCTGGCAACAGAACTCTAATAGCCTTAGCTAAATCGACACTTCTTCCTTCTTGTCCTACCAATGCGGAAGGGCTGCCCATCCCGATACGCTTTTCATAACGCACTCTAACCGCGTATACAGACTGATCGCCAATCGTACCGACTTTCTTATCAAGCCGCTGTCCGACCGGTGTTTCGGCTGTCGCAACCTTAGCACGAGTAGCCCATGTTTCATTGTCTAATTTTGCCAATTCATTATCACCAAAAACAAGGGTTGTATAACCATATGGCATAAGAAGTGTCACCCGGCCCTCTTGAAGTAATTGTGTCGCAACGTCTACAGATAGCTCAAACACTCTTCTCTCTGGAATTCCCATTTCAGAAAGTACGTGTCGAATAGCTATCCCTGAAATACTGGCATCCACGATACTTTCAATATGACATTTACCTCCCGAGAGCAGTTCAAAATAGGGGTTTTCTGCATCGACCGTTTTAATGCTAGGCATTATCTCTATATAGGTATACCCTTTATTTTTAAACAAGCTTTTTAAGTTACCTGTATGGAAACCGCCGGTTACAAGTACGGTAACAGCCTTATTTTCTTTCTTAAGTTTAGATTCTATATTTTTCACAAAGGCGTTATCGCGTTTTAGGGAATAAGCGTAAAATTTTTCCATATTAGCGCGATATTCATCCAATTTTGATATGCTTTCATCTATGGTAAAAGAAAATCCAAGCTGAGGCCCTTTGGCATTGATGAATTTAAGGTAATTAATAGTATTAAAAGATTTTTTGTTATCTTCATAGTAATCATATTCGTCTTTCACCAATGCGATATTAAACATGTCTTTGATGATGGATAAATTCTTATCCAGTGTGTATAAAGTTTTCTGATCCTCTGTGTTCAAAAGAGTCAGCATGATAGTTTCTTCAAGCTTCTTTATTTCCTTGAAAAGGATGGTTTTGTCTATGGCTTCGTATTTCTTCGTGTATTCGGAATATTCCAACAGATTGGGTAGGTTGTCGAGAGCAACACCGGCGAATTGCGCTTTGTGGATTAGATATCCGTAAAAATCCTCGTTTGATATGTCTCCTTTTCTGAACTGTAAAGCTATTTTTACAAGGTTCTCCAATTCTCTTTTGGAAAGCTTATTGTTCAATTTCTCAATAAGCATGCGCCGTTCGGAATTCGCCTTTTCAAAATCTATTGAATCTTCATTGCGCAAAAGTTCCAGAAGGGAAGTAATGTTTTTGAATTTAAACATATCGACTTTGTTTGCTTTGGCTTTATCGGAGAGGGTAACAACGTATTCTTTGAAATCCAACTCTTTCGAGTCATATTGCCTTACCAAGATATCCATCTCTTTGAGCGGTTTGGTATACATTTTATGCTTGAAGTTATTTATGGCATGGGTAAGCATGTTCAGGTGCTTATCAACATCTTCTTTAATGCCAAGAGATTTCCTGTAGACATCAAGGTTCGCGCTATAAAGGTCTTCATTTTCAATGCCAAAAAGCGTGGTTTCGTAAGGGTTGTTTATAGCGAAGAATTCAGGACCGCTGATCCGGCCTTCTTTTACAAAATAATCGCTGACCCTTTTTCTTATCTCCGGATCTTTGATTTTAGTAAAAACACTTAAATCGTAATTCCCCTTGCCCCCTTCAAGCATAACAAGGTCAATGTTGTACGTATCAGAGAGGAAACCTATCATATCCGAAATAGAATGCTGAGCTGAGTAATTACAGTGGGCGTCCTGGATATGAACAACTACCTTGCCGCTGGAGCCTTCCCATTTATCGTTGACTTTACCCAGGGAGTAGGGAAGCACAAAGTTGCGTATATCTTCGCCATTAAATGAAGCTGAAGGGCCGCCAACCCTGTTAGGTCCGGCACTCAGGAGTGCGGAGGGCGTAGTAGCGGCCCAAGCTTCATTTAATAGGCCTATGCCTATTGAGTTAAAGAAAAAAGCCCACAAGGTAATAAAACTGAATATTAACCTCATCGGCTTATGAAATCTCAAACTGTAATTTGATTTTATATTTTTATAGGTGACCATTTTAACGCCCTCCTTGATTTTAAATACTTTTTAAACCTTTAAAGTTAGCGGTGAAAAAAATATGTCCCGGACCTAACTATTTAGCTTTCTAATTAACTAACATAAGTATACCATGCCCCCCCAAAAAATGTCAAGGGGTGCATGCTAACTTTTTTTAGTTTTACACATTTTCGGGATAAATGGAGAGTATTACTTTTTGTTTGCGAAATACAGATTCACCAGCTCCGCAGCGAACTTCTGCTTGCCGCCGATGTGCCAGTCGGTGTTGCGTTCCGGATCCAGCTTCGACTTGTAATCATAAATCGTAAAGACAATGCCGTTGATCCTGCCAACCCACTCCGCCTTGATTTTACCATCCAGAGAATTGCCAGCTTGGGGCCCGCCGAATACCCGGACAATATCCTCATACCTTGTGCCGTCCGGCAGATAGCCCTGACATCCGGTGTTGTCATGCGATACACCGCCCATTTCAACCTTCAAATCAAGTTCAGCTTTGACTTTCATTCTTAGCCTTCTTCTTTCCCCAGCCGGACTTCCATCTGACAACGGCCCCGGCCACGATCGCGTCAACAGCTTTCTGGTCGCCGATATTCTTCAACACCTCACCAAGTCCATGTTTATTTAACACGCGGAAATTTTTAACCCCACGCTCCTTAGCCGCCAGCATAAGCTCATTACGCGATGCTATAATGACAGGCTGAATCAACATGTATATCGAGGAGCCGCTTGAAGGTATCCTCCCCAAGATAATCCCCTCCATAAAAGAAAAGCGCCCTACAGAAGCCTGTAAGGCGCTTGTGCCTACTGCACCGCTAAGCAGTGTTTCGGCCAGTTGTCAACATTGGTTG
>JAHJBY010000071.1 GCA_018813285.1 Candidatus Omnitrophota bacterium | reverse complement strand
TAACCTGGAACAAAATAAAATACACTTATAGTAAAAAGGAGAACAGGATCGAAGAGGACATCGTAGGATCATTCTCACAAATACCAATTAAACTTGCGTGGGCCATAACGATACACAAGAGCCAAGGGCAGACTTTTGATAGAGTGGTCATAGAGTTAGGGTATGGAGCTTTCGCGCATGGGCAGGTATATGTTGCTTTAAGCAGGTGCAAAACACTTGAGGGGATATATTTGAACCGTCCGGTTATTCACTCGGATATTATTTTCGATGAAAGGATCCATGAGTTTTCGGATAGATTTCATAGGAATAACGGGGACAGGCATTATGAAAAAATCGAAATCATACGATAAGAAAATATTCAGGCTCTGGTCAATCTTGAATAAGCTTGATACCGGTGGTGTGGTTTATACGGCTAAGCTGGCTAAAGACTTTATAGTCGGCGGTTGATTTTATACGTATCATAAAAAAAGAGATCAGAAAAGAGGATCCACAACAGCATTTCGAGTTTTGACCAATAAATAGCTCACCCCCCGCTCCGCAGTGATCACCCCGTAATTCCTGTTGTTAAATATAAAATAGTGTGTTTTTGTATCTTGCTTTTCAATTCTCTTACGGTAAACTTGGAACGTGGTTTGAGTACGGTTGTTCTTTGTGATTTGCTTGTATGCGAAAACGATAAGGGCAAACTATTTGAAAAAATAGGACTGCAAAGTCACGAGCCTAAATCCCTGGGGATACCCTCGGACACGGTTGTCGGACTACCGAAAGAGCATCCCGGGCGGCGCATTTCACGCTTCCGGGTCCCTGTTTGGGAATGGTTTACCTTTGTCGAACTATCCACATGGACCGGAAAAGCGAGAAAGAAATGTTTGGCAGCCCGATCAAAAACAAGTTTAAATTCTTTTACGCGGCGTTAGCTTGCGCTTTCCTGGTGTCAATGATCCCCCCATCTTACGCGGAAGTAGTTGACATGTCTCAAGGGTTTCCTCCTTTTCAAAAAGGCATGTGCTATGTAACGTGGGAGAAAGATGGATTCGCCTCGCCCTATTCGGAGAAAGCCCTTAAAGTGCTGCGTGAAATGGGCGTTGAATATCTTCAGATCAATGTAACGCAATATCAGGATCGCTACAATTCAACAACTATCAAGGCAACCCAGCTGACGCCTACCGATTCCAGCGTCAAATATACCATCGAAACCGCTCATAAGCTTGGTATGAAAACTATGTTGAAACCCCATCTCGATCTTATCAATAACGAAGACGGATCATACTGGCGGGCGGATATTGGATTTCATAATGACGCGGATTGGAAGAAGTGGTTCGCGGAATATGAAAAATTTATCGTTCACTACGCGAAATTAGCTGAAAAAAATAACGTGGAAGTCCTTTGCGTCGGAACAGAACTTTCTTTTGCCTCGCAAAAAACCGCGGAATGGAAAAGCGTGATATCTCTCGTGAAAAGATCTTACTCCGGAAAACTTATCTACGCCGCGAACTGGGACAATTATAAGAATATCGGATTTTGGGAAGACCTGGATTACATCGGGATCGACGCGTACTTTCCCCTTACCTACAATGAAGATCCGGATCTTTCCGACATAAAGGAGGGCTGGAAAAAATGGATCCAAGAGATCGAGTCCTGGGTCTCCACCCAGAGCAAGGCTATCGTTTTTACGGAGATCGGGTACGCCAGCTCCCCGGGGGCACCCAGCGAACCATGGAAAAATGGCACACAAGGGAACGCCGATGTCGATATCCAGGCAAAATGTTACATCGCATTTTTTGAAGCTGTCTGGGATCGACCATGGCTCGCCGGGGTATACTGGTGGAAATGGGGTCCCAGTGTTTACGGTGGAGGAAAGAATAATAGGCGTTTTACGCCAATGAATAAACCGGCCGCCGAAATACTTACAAAACATTATGTTTCGCGTATGACGAAATCGGAGAAACACACAGAAGGCGCCATGAGAAAGGAAATAGCCCAGAAAAATAAAATGCTCGGGTTAAAAATGAAACACCGCGAGCAGGGGTCTTATGGCATGGCGGAAGAAAAATCCCTTCCAAAAGAAAAGGAATAACCGTTACGTAGCAGACTCTATGACCGTAAGCTTCGTCTCTGGTTTTGGAGTCCGCTCTTCGTCCCATCTTTCAGGCACCTTCCACCCGATAAGTATCCCGTCCAGATCAAAGATGAGATATATTTTGTACTTCTCAAAAAAACTTGAAGTCCCAGGTTTGTACACCCACTGAACAGTATCCGTCTGTTCATCGTACACGGTTATAACAGGGGGTCCGACCTCCTCAATAACTTTGTCACTCGAGGCGCCGATATTCAAATTCCCATATTCAACAGCTTTCCGCACTCTGTCGAAATTTACCGTCTCACCTTTCACCCCGTCAAGCATTGCCCTGTTGCTCCGGTCAAGCTCCATAATGGTCTTAAGGCCTCCTGGAACCTTTACATATTTAATCTTCTTGGAACCGGAGTCGCTTTTCTCTCTTTTTGCCTCCGCGCGCGTGCCCGCAAACAACAAACAACACACCGCCAACATTGCAATGCAACCTGCCTTACCGCAACCCACGCATTTACACATCATCTGTCTTTTTCTTCCTTCCCTTGCTATCCAACAGTGCCTTTTCTAAAACAGTCCTCAAATTATTTAACTCGGCCCGGCTTAACAAAAAATGCGCCCGAAGTTTCTTTTCTATGGCCTGCAACTCAAACACGTCTCCTTCTTTCAAATACTGAATCTTTATCCTCATTTTTGCTCCTTCACCCCGGAAGGAGTACCGAAATCGAAAGACCCACCCCAAATCTTAATGATCTTACCGTTAACCAGGGCATCAGAAATGGTTTTTCTCGCGGCTTTCAGAACTCTCTCGAATGTTTGTCTGGATACGTTCATCTGCGCCGCCGCATCCGCATGTTTTTTAACTCCATAATCAGCCAGCCGCAACGCCTCGAACTCTTCTATTTTAAGAACAACCTGACCGGGACAACCCCTCTTGCCCCTCGGACTGAACCTGAAACTTTTCGGAGGTTCATGCACGATCCTTTTTTTTCTCGGTCGTCCATTCATCATACACTGCCCTGTTAAAGCAATTCCGCGGCAAGCGAAGCCAGCGAACTCCTTTCGCTCTTTGTCAACATAACATGCCCGAACATTTCCTGCCCCTTCATTCTCTCCGCGCAATATGTCAACCCATTGCTTGAAGAATCCAAATAAGGGTTGTCGATCTGATATGGATCACCCGTCAATATCATCTTAGTGCCGTTACCGGCCCGGCTAATGACTGTTTTTACTTCATGCGGGGTCAGATTTTGCGCCTCGTCTATGATAATGAACTGGTTCGCTATGCTTCGTCCGCGCATAAACGTTATGGCTTCCAATTCTATAAGCTCATCCTTAAGATATTTATCGACCAGGCTTTTCGCTTTCCCCTTCATCGATCGGTCAGATCTGTCATTGGTGAAGATGTATTCCAGATTATCAAAAACAGGCCCCATCCAGTTCTCGAGTTTCTCCTCTTTTGTTCCCGGCAAAAATCCTATGTCCCTGCCAAGCGGCATTACGGGCCGCGATATTAAGAGGCGAGCATAAGCCTTATCCTTGATCACTTTCTGGAGACCGGCCGCAATGGCCAGAAGAGTTTTCCCCGTTCCCGCCTGACCGATCAATGTAACCAGGCTTACATCATCGTTGAGCAAAAGTTCAAGCGTCATTGCCTGTTCCTTATTTCGCGGACGTATGGACATGATATTATCTTTAGTGTGTATAAGCGGCATCACTATGCCGAATTCTTTTTTGTATCTGCCAAGCGCGCTATGCCTTTTGGACTCTCGATCGACCATAAACGCGAATTCGTTCGGAAAAAACTCAGTTCCTTCCATCTTATATTCTTTATCCTTGTAAAACCGGTCTATCGCGCTCTTGTCCATTTCAATGGTCTTCCACCCGGTATACATCTTATCAAAGTCCACTTTCTGTTTCTCAAAATCCACACAGGTAAGTCCAAGCGCATCCCCTTTGATCCGGGCGTTTATGTCCTTTGACACAAAGATGACATTCTCGCCTTTTTCCTTCATAATGTAGGCTGTAAGCAGTATTTTATTATCCACAAGTTTTTTTGACAGGCCCAACTGGGCAGAAACCGTCTCATAATCGATGCTGGTGATTATTTTCAGCAATCCACCGTTTTTCAGAGAAAACCCCTGTCCCGGAGTGCCGCGCTTCCTCAGACGATCTAACGACCGTATCGCGATCCGCGCGTTGCGTCCGTTCTCATCATGATTTCGTTTAAACCTATCAAGCTCCTCAAGCACCTCTATGGGGAGAAGCACTGTGTTGTCCGCGAAAGATATCAGCGAATCCGGATTGTGAAGAATTACATTCGTATCGAGAACAAAAGTCTTGTTCAATGTTCCTCCCTGATTAATTTAACATTTTTATAAGCATGGCAACTCTCTTGCCTAGCATTCGGCACTGGCCGCGAACGCGGTCGTCCGGCGCGCCTATCGAAACAGGCCCGAAATGATCACCGTCAGGATTCCCCTGAATGATCATTCCATGAATAAGTAAAGCGTTCAGAATGCCCGTGATCGTCGTTTCGTTGCCTCCGCCTATGTTGGCGGCAGATGTAAAGGCCGCACCCACCTTCCCATCCAGTTGCCGGTGGAATTTCACGGTCTCATCCAGAAATTTTTTCATCTCTCCGGACATTGAGCCATAATACGTAGGAGATCCCAGCACAAACCCATCAAATTCCATAACCCGGCCGGAAGAAAAATCCTCCACCCTCGCGACATGCACTTCCACTCCGCCCTCATCTTCTGCGCCTTCCGCTATTAGATGAGCCATCGCCTCGGTGTTTCCTGTTTTGGTAAAAAATATTATCGCCAATTTTTTCACTATTCACCCCCGCCTTTAACAGAAATATCTGTCGTGAAAACCATGATTATTATAATGTAATTCGGTGGGACTGGCAAGAGTCATGTCGTAAAGTGTGATGGGTGATGGGTGAAATAGGTCAATTCTTTGTATACTCCAGCATTGCTTCGTTTTGTTTTGTCTCCCAGGCCCTTCGAAACTTATCCACGGTGTTTGTTTTTAGCTCCGGTTGTACTGTACAGCTCTCGGGTATTCGAAATTTTGAATCACTAACCTGTCCGTCTTTTCCGGGCTCAATGACACTAAACAATAGCGCTGCAAAACAGAACAACACCGCAAAGCTCACTATACCGCACTTAAATGCGCGATGAGTCTGCAATAATCGTGTTTTAAATTTCATTTTCACTCCCGAATCGACGGTCCCACGAAGATACTCACCGGCGACATGACAAGCGTCGTCTTTATCTGAAGCTTCACATACCAATTCTATCATAGTTCTGTACTTCATCTTCCCGTTCCCTCCTAATATGATTACCGTTTCTTACTTTTACTTTGTTTACATTATAAAACGAAAACCCACCCGCGTCAATGAAAATATCTCACTTTTTTAAACTTAACAGCATTATGCCCGGTGCGTCAAATCGCTTAAATATGGGGGAGTTCACATTAGCGACAAAATTAGATTGTATTAACACTCCTGTTCATATATAATTTCACGTAGCCGTATTTGAGACAGAAAAAACATAGGAGGAGAATAGTATGGGTAGTGGGCGGATCAATCTTACACGTGAGGGGTACAATAAGTTGCAGCAGGAATTAGAGTACCTGAGTGGTGAAAAACGTCGCGTTTTAGCCGCCAATATCGGTGAAGCCAGAGAAAAAGGCGATTTAAGTGAGAATGCGGAATATGACGCGGCCAGGGAAGAGCAAGGCATGAATGAAAAAAGTATCTCTGAACTTGAAGATATTCTTACGCGGTCTCGAATATTGGATGATACGGCCATGGCCAAGGACGAGGCTCTTTTAGGCGCCATCGTTAAGGTAAAAGACCGTTCATCCGGAGAGAAAATTGATTATATGCTTGTTTCTGAGGAGGAGTCTGATTTTGATCTGAACAAGATATCAGTAAGTTCACCCGTTGGAAAGGCATTGCTGGGGCATAAGGTTGATGATATTGTTGAAGTTAATGTTCCTGCCGGGATCATTGAATACAAGATCGTGAAAATTAGCAGGTAAGAGGGTCAAGGGGCGAATCGTGAATGGTGAATCGTGAATAGGCGAGAGGCACGAGGCGAGAAGTGAAGAGTGACGAGTGATGGGGTAAGAAGTGATGGGTGATGAGTGATGCTGAAAACTGACAACTGAAAAAGAGGTAAGAGGCTAGAGGCTATGGGCAAGAGCAATAGGAAGTATCAAAGTGTCATCGCTCACTTCGTTCGCTAGTATCAAAGTGTTATTGCTCGCTTTGACACTCTGATACTTTGACACTCTGACACTTTTAGCATAGGAGCGATGTTATTTGGGTTCAAGAAAAAGCTGAAAGCTAAATTACATTGGGGTGAAAATGAAAAAGATTAGTCCTTTAATGATACTCCTCGTAATCATTTTATCAATGGTTGCATATTCCTTCCTTCCGCTCATACCCTTTTGGTTCATGCATGGCGCGGAAAAAGCCGATAACAATCAGGCCAATGTCCTGGGACTTCGGGATAAAAAAGGAGCGTATTTTTCGTTTGTAGTATTTGGTGACAGCCATTCAGGACTCATTTTTAACGATGCGGCGACGCTTAAAGAAATATGGCATATGAACCGCGAAGATAGGTTTCGCAAGGTGCCCATCGATTTCGTTCTTAGCGTTGGGGATGTAACGCTTGATGGATCGCGCTCGCATTTCGAGGCGTATAAAAAAATGCAGAAACTTATAAAATGGCCCGTTGTCGCGGCCATTGGCAATCATGACGACAGGGTATTTTTTGAGGAGTACTGTGGAAGTAAACAGTTCGCGTTCCGCGACCGAAACTCTTACTTTGTTATTGTTGATAACGAAGGCGGCTCGCCCGACTTTGACTGGTTAGAAGAGGAGTTGAAGAAAGGACAAGAATATAAACATACATTTGTTGCTATGCATAAACCGCCATTCGATCCATATCAGCAGGAGTGGTATAATGTCGATAATGCCCCGTGGGCGTACCGTTTCAGGAAATTATGCGCCCAATATAAAGTTGACATGGTTTTCACCGGGCACAAACACATGTTTAAAAGCGAGAGATTCGATGATGTGGATTACGTAGTCACCGGCGGAGGCGGTATGCTCATTGAGATCCCGGAAGATGACGGAGGGTATCTGCACTATGTTCGCGTTATGGTGAATAATGATTACGTGACATATGAGGTCAGGAAAGTCTCGCCGCCTCTCTGGGAATACGTGACATACTATTTCTGGAAGGAAGCCATTTACTGGATCCGAAATTTATATGGATCCGGATATATTTTCCGGCGAAACACCGAGACCGAATCTCCGCGTGTTTCCGGGCTGAACGACCGGGAATACTGGTCGGAAGCATTTATCGAGCCTCGTAGTGATGGGTAACGTAGATACAAGGGGCAAGGGGCAAAAAAAAACTAAAAGCTGACAACCGATACCTAAAAACTAAGAGCTGAAGAGCTCTTTCTGTTGTGAAAAATATGGTTATAAAGTATAATCAGGACGCGGAAAGGGAGATCGCGGCGTGCGGTGTGTTGCTGAGATCCAGTGTCCGGGAAAATTAAAAATGAAAAAAAATATTGTTACAACAAAATACTACAATATCCCTAAAGGTGAAAAATTTATTTTTGAAAGTGGCCTCAAGCTTGTTGACCTGACGATCGCTTACGAGACTTATGGAGAATTGAATGAAGAAAAGACGAATGCCGTTTTGTTGTGCCACGCGCTTTCCGGCGATGCTCATGTTGCCGGATACCATCAGGATGATAAAAAGCCCGGATGGTGGGATGAGATGGTCGGATCCGGCAGAGCTTTCGATACGGACAAATATTTTGTTATCTGCTCTAACGTTATAGGCGGATGCAAAGGATCAAGCGGGCCGAAATCTCAAAACCCGGATACGGACAGACCTTACGGCCTGAGTTTTCCCATTGTGACGATCCGCGATATGGTAAGCGCGCAAAAAAAGCTTGTGAATCACTTAGGGATAGAGAAATTGCTTGCGGTATGCGGCGGTTCAATGGGCGGTATGCAGGCCTTGCAATGGGCCGTCGAGTATCCGGAAGAGGTTGTAGCATGCATTCCCATAGCTTCGGCCTACAAGCACACCGCGCAGCAGATAGCGTTTGATGAAGTGGGAAGACAGGCTATTATGGCGGATCCGGAGTGGAAGTCCGGGGACTATTATGGCGAAGAAGGCGGGTATCCTTCCAGGGGGCTTGCTGTGGCAAGGATGATAGGCCATATCACATACATGAGCAATGAGTCTATGGATAAGAAATTCGGCAGGGTGCTCAAAAAGGAAAAACTTGGCTACGATTTTACTACTGAATTCGAAGTGGAGGGATATCTCCGTTATCGAGGAGATAGCTTTGTTAAACGTTTTGACGCGAATTCGTACCTGTACCTCACAAAGGCGATGGACTATTTCGATCTTCAGAAGGACAAAAAGCTGGGTCACGCGTTTAAAGGTGTCGGTTCACGGTTTCTCGTGATAGCGTTCAGCTCCGATTGGCTTTATCCGGCGGAACAGTCGAAAGAGATCGTAAAAGCCCTTAAAATGAACGGCATTGATGTTACGTATTGCGAGATAAGTTCCGCGTACGGGCATGACGCTTTCCTGCTGGAGTTTGAAGAACAGGCAAAGCTCATAAAATATTTTCTAAAAAAATCATTCAAAAAGACCGAAAAACAAGAACAGCGACAAACGTTGACAGGTGAATCATGATAAGTAAGACCAAAGAAGGATTAAGACTGGATCACAAGGTCATTGGGGATATGGTAAAATCTGCCTCTTCTGTACTGGATATGGGATGCGGTTCAGGCGGCCTATTGGAGTATCTTGTAGAAAATATGGATGTAAAGGGGACCGGCGTAGAGATAAATGAGGACGCCATATACAGTTGTGTGGAAAAGGGGTTGAGCGTTTCACATGGTGATATAGATTCCGGGCTTTCAGATTATCCGGATCGATTGTTCGATTATGTGATTTTCAATCAGACGATGCAGCAGGTCCATAAGCCGGATGAAGCTATCGCCGAGGCCTTGAGGATAGGAAAAAAAGTCATAATCGGATTTCCGAATTTTTGCCACATAACCGCGCGTTTTCAACTTTTTTTTCGCGGACAGGTCCCAATCACTTCATCTCTTCCAGACGAGTGGTACAACACGCCCAATCTTCACTTCCTGAGCATAAAAGATTTTAAAGGATTTTGCGCCGCACGGGGCATTAAAATTGAGAAAAGCGTTTTTCTTTCCGAAAACAGGATAATAAAATTCATGCCGAACCTGTTCGCGTTGGATGCGATATTCCAAATTTCGAAATAAATGGACACTTTCCGAGAGCATTATAAAAAATTGAATGATGAACAGAGAAGGGCCGTTGACCTTGTGAATGGTCCGCTTCTTGTCCTGGCCGGGCCCGGTACGGGTAAAACGCAGCTATTGAGTGTCCGCGCGGCTAATATACTTAAATCCGAAGAATGCGAACCGGAGAATATTCTTATTCTTACGTACACCAATCCGGCTGCCAGAGCCATGCGGGATAGACTTGCGTCCATGATAGGGAGTGAGGGGTACAATGTTGAGGTAGAGACCTTCCATAGTTTTGCTAACTCTATTGTTCTATCCTCAGAAGGCGCGATAAATTATATCAAGGAGAGGATTGAAATAAGCGAAGTGGAGAGAATCCGCATGATGGGATATATCCTCGATCATTGTAAGGGGGCGCAGGGATTACGTCCCTTTGGCGCTCCATATATCCATATGAATGAAATCAAGAATCGGATAACTGAACTTAAACATGAAGGTATTCTACCTTTGGATTTCAAGAAGCAGGTTGCTCGCCTTGTGCCCGATGGAATAAACTTAGAAGAGAAAAACCTGTTACGATTAAAGTCTCTATCTGTTATATATGAGAACTATGAGAGGCTAAAGAATGAGGATTCTTCCATTCTTTTTGACGCGAGAGGCCGCATTGATTTTGATGACATGATCTTGATAGCCCTTAAGGCCTTGAGGGAAGAAAATGGTTTAAGGGATGATTTCCGCGAACGTTACCAATATGTTATGGTGGATGAATACCAGGATACGAACCGGGCGCAATTGGAATTACTGTTTTCTGTTTTAGATCCAGAAAAGGGCAATGTTTGCTGTGTGGGAGATGACGATCAGTCAATATACGGATTTCAAGGGGCCACGCTTTCCAATTTTCGTTTTCTCAAGGAAAAATTCTCAACTTTGAAAAAGATATCACTCAAGAATAATTATAGATCTACCACCGCTATTGTACAAGTGGTATCTGACATTATTAAGAACGTGCCGGGAGAAGAGAGAATAGCCGTTAAGGAACTTACGTCATGTAAGAAATATGAGCATGAAGGGATAAGGCATCTGGAATTCTCAACGGAGGAAGAGGAATTACTGTTTTTGGTAAGCGAGATAAAGCGTGTTGCCGGGATAATTCGCGATGACAGTTCGCTTTCTAAAGAAGAAAGAAAGGATCCATATAACAATATCGCGGTTCTTCTTCGTAATCGTAAACAAATAAACAAATTGATAGATGTTTTTCTTGATAAAGGGATTCCGTACGCGACTGATTGTAAAGAGGATATCGGACAGGAGAAGAGGGTAAGGCAGATGATGGATGTCCTCGCGCTTGCCGGCATGGGCGACGGTGACAGCGATAGAAAATCCCTTGTTCTTTACAGCATACTTACTTCGGATTACTCGGGCGTCTTACTTTCTGATCTCATGCGGTTTATCGGATACGTAGAGGAACATAAAGCCCGGCTACGGAAAAAGGATGACATTAAAGGGTATTCCTTCTGCAGTTTTTTTAGTGAATTTTTAAGGTGCTTCCCGGCCTCAGGTGACGCGTCTCCGACGGAGAAAGAGTCCGGCGCGCTGGATATTGCCGGACGGCTTAATCTCAGGGAACCGCACGCGCTGCATAGGGCCGCGTGGGCGATCGAGAGGATGCTTCGTGACGCGGGAAGCCGGCCCGTTCATGACATTCTCATGGGATATATCGAGGATGCGGGGGTATATCGGTTCATACTGGACAGTTATGCTGAAAATGAAGTGCTGAAGGCGAGAGATTTACGAGCACTTGTGTCGTACATAAATATGATCAAACAATCGGATCTGTCCAACCCCGCTCTCAATCTTCACGATTTTACGGACGAGATGGCGCTTAGAGAAATTCACGGAATGCCGGTGCGGGGCCAAATGGCTACAGTGAGTCAAAACGGTGTCCGGTTATACACCGCGCATGCTTCTAAAGGACTGGAGTTTTATGCGGTATTTATGCCTTTTTGCCTTGATCGAAAAAGCTGGCCATTTCGCGGCAAAAGCGATGTAGTTCCGTTGCCGCCGGATATTTACAGGAGTAAAGAAAAGATCGAAGAAAAGTCGAAGAAAAAAGAACTGGCTTTTTATGATGAGCTCAGGGTCTTCTATGTGGCATCAACCAGGGCGAAGGCTTTTTTGACATATACAGCTACGCCTGCTGAAAAAGTTATTACCAGCCCTTTTTTAGGTTATACGAAAATAAAAAAAATATCATGGTCCCCGAATAACGAAAATACTTTCCTCGAGGATTTCCTGATACGATCGCCCGGGAAAGATACTTTTGAGAGCAGTAAGGATATTTTGAAAGACTTGGTGAGAAACCTTACACTGACACCGACGAAGCTTAACACGTATATTTCCTGTCCTCGAAAATTCCTGTACAATTATGTGTTGGGCCTTCCGGGGAAAAAGACGCAGCATCTTGTTTTCGGTAATTGCGCGCATAAAGCCCTTGAGGATGTGTATGAGAGTTTTATGAAAAAGAAACAGTTTCCTGGATTTAAAATTTTTAAAGATGCTTTCAAGAAAGAGTTGGAATATCAGGGGGTTAATGATTCCATAAAAAGCTGGTGTAACGATAGGTTGGATACACTTGAGCTATGGTACAAGGGCAAATCCAAAGACCCCATCATGCCAAATTCCCTTGAAGAGGATTTGATGATTTCTCTTCCTGATGGGCTTGAATTCAAAGGTAAGTTTGACAAGGTAGAGACGGACGGGAATGGAGCTGTCAGCGTAATCGATTACAAGACGGGCAAGCCGGATAAGCACATCAAGGCGATGTCGGGATCGAGGGACCTTTCGAAACATGAATGTGATCCGTATTACAGGCAGCTTGTTTCGTATAAGCTTATATTTGACCGAACAGTCAGTAAAAGAGGGCGCGGAAAGATTGATAGAGGGATTATCGAATTTTTGGAACCAGTCTCTCTGACCGTGAAAAAATATGATATGACCGCCGGTAGTTTTAAAAATATAACAATAGAGCTGACTGACGCAATGGTTTCGGAACTCGAAAAAGTGATCAGGGATACGTGGAAGGACATACAGGCGGTTGAGTTCGATAAACTGCCGGAGAGGGATGACAAAGAACGTTGCTCGAGATGCGAATACGACTCTATATGCTGGATGGAGTAGTTGCTGTCGTCAATAAGGAGATGTGCAATGGAAAAAAAATTTATTAGTGAATTAAAAATCAACGAAAAGGTTGATTCTTGTTTTATTTTGCGAAAGAAAAACCTGAAGCGCACGAAATATGACAAGCCATATCTTGAGATGACCCTGGCTGATAAGTCCGGCGTAATCGAGAGCCGCATGTGGGATGATGCCGAAAAGTTCAACGAAAAAGCGGAGACCGGGGACATTGTTCTGGTGAAAGGGACCGTGGACAAATACCGCGAAGAAAAACAATTGAAGGTGGATCTTATTGAAAAAGCGGACGACAGGGCATTTCGGTATGAGGACATGGTCCGGGTAGCTGATAACGGAGAAAAAATACGCGACGATATCGGCGGTTATATAGAAAACATAAAGAATCCGTGGGTGAGGAAACTTGCTGATAGCTTTATCGGTGATGAGGCGCTTATGGCGAAGTTTGCCCGCGGTGTGGGCGGGAAGAGCTGGCATAACGCGTATATTGGCGGTCTTATGGAACACACTTTTGAGGTCATGGCGATCGTCGATAAGATGTGCTCCCTTTATCCTGAAGC
>JAHJBY010000070.1 GCA_018813285.1 Candidatus Omnitrophota bacterium | reverse complement strand
TAAACAGATGATAAAAATCAAGTTTTTTCTCGCGAAAGAACGTATTTGAGGAGGAGGGTTATTATGGACAGATTAGCTAAGCAGGCATGGAAGTGGACACTTGTAGTGGTGACGCTTATGCTCACTTTCGGGCACGCGTTTTCCTTCGCGGAAACGGTTATACTCAGAACGACTATACCGCGCCAGGACGAATTAAGGGTGAAAAAAGGAGTTGTGGGCAATCGCGATGTTAACGGAGACGGAGTTATAACGCCCGCGGACGGCGACTGGAATTACAAAGACGTCGAGCTTACCGACGACAACCTGATCGTAGGCGGCAAGCTTGGCATAGGGACAGATACGCCAAACGCGGCCTTACAGGTAAACGGGGCGATAACGAGGCAGGGGTCAACGGTTTCAGGAGGAAGCATAGATACCCATGTTAATCTTGGAGAAAGTAGTACGATAGGAGGTTCAAAAAACTCAAGGTCTACGATAGGGGGGGGCTATAATAACAGCATTACATCAACAGGTGGTTATAGTTGCTGGTCTAATATAATAGCAGGAGGAATTAGTAATAAAATACTTGCAGATACAAACCACACGCTTTATGCTACCATAGGAGGTGGAGGAGGAAATGAGATTACAAGCAATGGGATGGAGGGATCAACAATAGCAGGTGGATATTTTAATAAGATGAACAATGCAAGTGGTTCGGTTATAGGAGGTGGATACCGGAATAAAATACTTTCATTTTTGGGTAACTATTCTGTTATCCCAGGTGGATACTTTAATGAAGCAAACGGTTATTTTGGTTTTGCTGCAGGATATAGAGCAAGAGTTGTTCATCAAGGTTCATTTGTTTGGCGTGGATATAATGGAAGTACCACAACCTACTATGAATCCCAGGGAAACGGTACCTTCAACATCAATGCCCCGGGCGGTGCCTTCCTTGACGGCACATCAGCCTGGCAGGATGTGGCGGAATATATGAATATCTTAGAGAAAGAGGATATAAAAGAGGCGGAATTAGTCTCTCTAATTGGCAAGGACTTACTCGGCAGGACAAGGACAGCTTACGACGAAGGCCTGATAGGTGTAATATCAAGCAAGAGGACCATGACTCTGCATCTGGGAACGACCACGCCTCCGGAAGAAGGCATAGAGCGGCTTCCAGTTGCTTTAGTCGGCAGATGCTTTGTCAAGGTAACAGATGAAGAGGGTCCGATAAAAATAGGCGATGCAATAACCTCAAGCTCAATACCTGGGGTTGGCATGAAAGCTGCTAAATCCTGCAAGATAATCGGCTACGCCATGCAGAACGAAGATTTTGAAGATGAAGAAATAAAAGAGGTACTGGTGTTTGTTAACACCGGTTATTACGTATCGAGCAATGACTTTAAGAAGCTGGGTGAAATTGAAAAGTTAAAGGAAAGGGTTAAAAGGTTAGAAGAAACTTCACGAGTTTAAGAGCCTATGAATTTCAAAAAAAAGAACCGCAGAAGGCTTAACGTCACATTTTTGACAATATCAGTTATGAGAAAACCACAATATTACACAGGATTAACACAAGGGTTCTGCAAAATGGCTCGTCCCGTCATTGCGAGGGAGCGCAGCGACTGAAGCAATCTCTGTAACCTGTTATATTTATTGAGATTGCGGAGCCTGTTGCGAGGAGGCTGAAGGCCGACGAAGCAATCTTCTCGTTGGTGACGACGGCTCCCCGCATTTTGCAGGACTCTGAGGATTAACACAAGAAAGGAGTGCAGCGATGAGAAACTTTAGATTTATCATTTTTTCAGTTTTATTTCTGTCAATGATAATACCTGTAACACAGGCGGGATTTTCTCAAGAGAAGCCCCTTTCCGGCTTCGAAGAAGAGATGAAACGCATGGAGTTAGAGAGAGAAAGGATGGAACAGGAATCTTTAGAAGAGCTTAAAAAGCGGGACCCCAAGGCGTACAGGGAACGCATCGAAGCAAGAGAAAGAGAGAAGGAGAAAGAGCGGATTATAAAGCTCTATCGCGAAAATAAGCTTTCCGCGTATCAGGCGCGGCAGGCGCTGCGGCCTTTCGCGGAAGTAGAGGTACGCGCGGAAAACTTTTCGCGAAGGATCGATGACAGGATAAAGATGTTTGAGGACGAAATAAAGATGTCTAATGAGGAAGTAAACCACCTGAAAAGGATAAAAGCAAATCCAGGTCTTCTTATCGAGGAAAAAATAAACTCTTATTTAGGCATATCGCGGGAAGAAAGAAGCGGCTATCACCGATAATAAATAGTTTCAGACGTCTTTTTTTTCAGATATCAAGGTTATGGTAAATCTTGTATTTGTTGTTTTCCATTCGGCAATTCCCTATTCAACGCGCAACGCCGGATACAAAACGCGCGATGAACACTTGTTGTCGTTTTGCGTTCCACTTTCAGTTTTCCCTCGAACCTTTGCGCCATTCACCGACATCAATCCGGTGGAATGTTGACACGGTGGAATTTGACTTTTTTGTAAGAATGTACTAACATGTAATCTCGATATGCCAAGCCTTTCAACAAGAGATTATCGCAAAATAGGGGGGTAAAGATGGAAGAACTGGTAAAAACCGCTAT
>JAHJBY010000069.1 GCA_018813285.1 Candidatus Omnitrophota bacterium | reverse complement strand
CTGGGGAAGTATTGAATGATGGAGCCCTTGCCTATCAATTGGGATTAGCAAAAGACGATGATTGGTATAGTGATACTGAATTTGTAGAGTTCAGAGAACTAATGAGAACCACATCACCAGACGCATTTATGGCAGAAGAACGTGTAGATGCAAAATTAACGGGCAGTGCCGAAACAAGCTTACATGTGGAGCATGATTTACCACCACTAAGCGTTGCGACATCGGAACAAGAAAAACTTTTGAGAGATACATTGCTGGATATATTAGGTGCGGCTTTTAGCGGAAGCACTCAGAATATTTTTGACGGCAAACCGCTTATGATTAGTTTGCCTGTAAATTCCGAGGTATCCGGTATTTCAATTGAAGAATTCGGAAAATATATGGGAACGGTTCAAAGAGTGCGAGTAGAAGCTCATAAGAAAAGCAAGAGTGTAGCGTTTAATATAGGTAATATTACTTTCTTTATGTTTGAAGACAATGCTGATGGTCACGAACTTCTTTCAGCCGAGGTGAAGAATAAACAGGCTGAATGGGGTGTTAGCGATGAAGAGATGAAAACACGCAACATAGCCTACTCATTTGCCCGCGAGATGTCTGGAGTTGCTGACAGGTCATTTACTGTGCTACTTGAAGGCAGTTACGAACAAGGGAAATTCCGTACGCCTACCCCATTTGCCAGATGTATATCGGCCGCTATCAAGACATTTAACCTGTTTGATTTAACAAGGCCGGATAGGAAGGGTGTTTCCGAAGGCGATATCCAGATTGCCAGAGTAGAAGCGGCAGAAAGATTAATAGGAATATCGGGTTTATCCGCGGAAGAAATGCGTGAATTGGTTGCCCAACTTGTTGAACAAATTGCTGAGGTCGGATTGTTAGCGTTATCCGGAAAGCTTTTTATAAAGGTACAGCCTGTTGACTGGAATGATTTGATCAGATTTCACGAAGCTGAACAGGAAGCCTTAAGGTCCGTTTAATATCATTGTTTGCGATTTTACGAAAAACCTCCGATCGGCCGGGTTTCCGGCTGTTTGGAGGTTTTTCCTTTATAGACACATTGTTCTTTGCTATAATAATGAAAACCGATAAAAAAGTAAGCATAAATAGAAGAAGAGGAATTTATTATGAGCTATTACAGTTCATCTAAAACAAGGGCTTTTATTAGCTTTGATGTCGATCACGATGAAGGTACCAAAATAATGCTGGCCGGGCAAGCAAAACTTCCCGATAGCCCGTTTTCTTTTATCGATGCTTCTATAAAAGAACCGCTCACAGGTGACTGGAAGGGAAAAGTGCGAAGACGAATGTCAAATATTGATGTTGTAATTGTTCTCTGCGGGGAATATACGCATACGGCCAGTGGTGTCACAGCGGAAGTGATTATAGCTCAAGAGAAAGGCATTCCGTATTTTTTATTGGCGGCTTATGCTGACAAATCCTGCACCAAGCCGACTTTGGTGACGACGGTTTGAAAGTGTACCAGAATCGACGGATAGTCGGTGTACCACCTACCACGTGTTTTATTCCTTTTTATTCCATCCTGAAATAATGAAATAGATTTAATTCCGCGATAGTTCACATATTCCCTTCCATGTTCCATACTTACTGATATGGAACATAAACATTTAGACAATCAAAAGAGATGCTTGTTCTGTGGCCGGTTCTTCTGCCCGAAGAAACAAGTCGGCAAGCGCCAGATAAGCTGCCTGAGACCTGAATGCCAAAAAAAACGGCAGACCACTAAATACCCCGATTACTATACAAACGTTCTTGTCACTCTTGTTAGTACAAAAAAAATTAACTTGACTTTTACCAAGCAAGGGAGTAACATATAAGCATGGAAAAAGTTTATTTGGATATTAAGTATGAAAATGGCAAACATGGCAGAGGGTATATCGCTGACATCAGTAACAGCGGGATAGGGCTTGCCAGCACTGAAAAGATCGCGGTTGACACCGCAATAGAGATGGTTGCGAGGAACGGTGAATTGATACCGCTAAAGGGCAAAGTGGTATACACCCGCGACAAAGATAGAGAATCCTATCGTTACGGACTTGGTGTTAAATTTGATGTTCTTGACGAAGCGGAGAAGTGGAATTTGAGTAATTTTCTTCACAAAAAGAATAAAAGAACCGTACCGCGTTTTCCTTAAGCTCACCTATGGATACAAGATTCACACGCCGGGTAAATTTAAGCCTGAAGATACTTTTGGAAATAAAAGATGACGAGGAGCAGCAGATCGCTCTTGTTGGCGGCAATAAGCTTGAAGCCGATGTTTTTGACATAAGTGTTTCAGGTATCGGGCTTGGCATAAGACATTTTATCCCCAAAGGCCTTATGGTAAGCATGGAAATAGATGGGACTCCCTTTGAAATTAACGAGGTAATGCGCGTAAAAGGGGAGATCTGCTATTGTAATTACGTACAGGCTTCCTTATACAAATGTGGTATCAGGTTTATTGAGATGCCGGAGCAATATGTAACGGCCGTTATCGACTTCGTGTCAAAGTATGAAAGACGCGAGGATTCCCGCATAGAACTTGCTGAGTAATTCCACCGGAACGGGTCATTTTGTTCCATTTCCCCCTTTTGACAACCTATCCTGTTTTTATCTATTAAAACTATCACGATTTTTTTATGGTCGGTGCCGATTATATCAGGTATACTATATCAAAATTGCACTAACGTGTGTTGTATGTTGATATTCTGAAAAAGGGGCAGGAGGAGGACATGTCCGCGGCACAGAAAAAATCTCTTGGTGAAAGCCTGGTCGAAGAAGGTATCATTACATCCGAACAGCTCAAGCGGGCGCAGGCGGAAGAAAAACGGCTTGGCCTGCGCTTGAGAAAGGTCCTTGTCAGGCTGGAGCTGATCGAGGAAGAAGACCTTGTGGCGTTTTTAAGCAGCAAGTTTAAGCTGCCAAGGATAGAGTTGAATAATTACCTGATCGACCCGCAAATAATCAATCTGGTCCCTGAAGAACTTGCCCGCGAATATGAACTTATTCCGGTCTTGAAGGTAGCGGAGCGTATTACATGCGCCATGTTGGACCCGTGGAATATTTTTGCCCTTGATGAGATCAGGCTGAGGACAAATCTTACTGTTGAGGTGGCTGTGGCCACGGAAACTGAGATCAAAAAGGCCATTGATGAATACTATGGCGCCAAAGGGAGTATGGAGGATCTCGTAAAGCTCATAGGCGAAGACGCGATAAGTGTTGGAAAAGAAGAAGAGATGGATGTGGAGAAACTCCAGGATATCGGAGGGAAGCCCGTGCTTATTAAGATCGTCAACCTCATCCTTTTGGAGGCCGCCCGGGAAGGGGCCAGTGATATCCATATCGAACCGGAAAAAGACGCGTTGAGAATAAGGATAAGGGTAGACGGCGTGCTTCGCGAGATACCTTCTCTGCCGAAACATCTCCAGTCCCTGATCGTTTCGAGGATAAAAATAATGTCGGACCTTGATATAGCGGAAAGGCGCAGGGCGCAAGACGGCCGGTTTACGGTCAACACCATGGGCAGGGAGATTGATGTCCGTGTTTCGACGCTTCCCACGGTGCATGGAGAGAACGTTGTATTGCGTTTTCTGGATATTTCGTCGGCGCTTATCGGGTTTACGAATATGGGGTTTTCGAAAGAAGTGCTCGCGGGCTACCGGAAACTCATCACCAGGCCGCACGGGATAATTCTGGTAACCGGCCCGTCCGGCAGCGGAAAAAGTACGACATTGTACGCTTCTCTGAACGAGATAAACTCAGTGGAAAAAAATATAATAACGATTGAAGACCCTATCGAATACAAGCTTGAAGGGATCAGGCAGACGCAGGTGAACCCGAAAGTGGACCTGACTTTCGCGAACGGCCTGCGTTCCATATTACGGCAGGACCCCGACGTGATAATGGTAGGGGAAATGAGAGACGGTGAGACCGCGAGGATCGCTATTCAGGCCGCGCTTACGGGGCATCTTGTCTTTTCCACACTTCACACGAATGACGCGCCGGGAGCCATTACCAGGATGATCGATATGGGGATTGAACCGTTCCTCGTTTCTTCTTCGGTGATAGGTGTTTTAGCGCAAAGGCTTATCAGGATAATATGCCCCGATTGTAAAAAGAAGTACAAACCACGGGAAGGAGAGCTCACCGGCATAGGCCTTGATCCGGCGGTACAGACGGAATTTTACAAAGGGGAAGGTTGTGACAAATGCAAAAATACGGGTTATAAGGGACGGATTGGTATTTACGAATTAATGGTACCGAATAACGCGATACGCGATATGGTTCTCAGGAGAGCGTCATCAGAAGAGATAAGGAAAGAGGCGCTTCTCCAGGGGATGATCTCCCTTAAGGCGGACGGTATCCGGAAAGTTCAGCGGGG
>JAHJBY010000068.1 GCA_018813285.1 Candidatus Omnitrophota bacterium | reverse complement strand
TAGTATGAGATTTTTTCGCAACCATGTGTAACCTCCTTTTTTGAATGATGCTGAATTTTAATTAATCGATTCAATCTTATCATTCATTTGACTATCCAGCAAAAAAAGTGTTACACTTGACGTTATTATCATATAATCTCTAGCCTCTCACCTTCTTCCTATAAACTTCCAACGTCTCCCTCGCGGCTTTCTCCCAGGAGAACCGTTTGACATGCTCAAGCCCCGCTTTTATCATCGCAAGGCGCAAGCTTTCATCAGTCAGTACATTATACACCTTATCCGTGATATGACGGATATCATCTAACGAAACTATAGCGGCTGCCCCGCCTGCCACTTCAGGAAGAGACGAAGTATCAGAAGCCACCACAGGCGTCCCGCATCGCATGGCCTCAAGCACTGTGAGGCCAAAACCTTCGTAAAGCGATAAGTGCACCAGGATATCCGCCATGTGATAAAGCACTGCCAGGTCTTCCGTGGGCATCTCACCGATATATTTTATGCTATTGTCACGGATACTGTCTTTTAAATGGTCCTCTTTTTTATCCCACCTGCCGCATATCACAAGCTGATGAGATAATCCTCTCGCCTTGACGCGTTCAAACACCTTAATTAATGTCGCTACATTCTTATGAGGCTTTATGCTCCCGACATACAGAATAAATTTGTCAGGAAGCCTAAAGCGGCGTTTTACATTTTCTATCTTTTCCCTGCCAGGCAGGTGGCTGAATTCTCCGGATGTCGCCTCAAGAATAACGGTTATTTTATCGGAATATTTACTGCCGAAATTTTTCACCAGATCTCCCGCCGTGTGGGCGGATACCGCTATTACGCTATTGGCTCTCCGTAAAACTGAACCTATCATAAATCTGGCGTAATGCCCGGCTAATGCCGACGGCAACGATCCCGGGAATAATAGATAGATCAAATCATGCACGGTCACTACCATTTTTCCTTTGAACATCAAAGGGATATTGAAATTCGGGACATGCAGGACATCCAGGTCCCGGAGCTTAAAAGCGCCTGATATCTGTTCCTGTATGGAAAAAACCGGGGCTTTCCACTCCCTTACGGTGATGTTCCCGTTTTTCTCAAGGCCGAAAAGCTTCTCCGGGTCACCGAGGAGCGTAAATTCGTCGTTCGGCGCCTGTTTCACCATTTCCGGAAAAAGCGATGCTATATACCTGCCTATCCCCGGATGATCTATCATCCGCGCGTCAAATCCGATCCTCATGTCCTGCCTCTATCTTTTTCAAATATCACAACACCCGGAGCTTCCGTATCCGTCCGGAACCGGTGATAATCCAGGTCCCCGGGACGGTTTTCCCACTTGATATCCGGATACGGCAAAACGTGTTTTTTATACACCCTCGTTATCCGTGAATAATAATCATCGTCCAAGCTTTCTCCCCAATCACGCCTAAAGACGATCCATTCCGGCATATGACCGGCATCATATATCTGGGAATTATCCACTTTGAGATCCGTATAAAACATGACCGGAATGTCCCCATATATGATTTTTACCGTATCACCCGCGCGCGCGTTCTTGTTAAGAAACCGCGTTATCCCTTCTATCGGCCCATCATAATCATGGGTGATCTCACAAAGATATCGCGGCAAATAATAATTCGGATATCCCATATTAAAAACACCGGTTGAGATAGATATCAAAATGAACAGCGAGAACAGAACCCTGCTGAAATTCACTAATCGCAGCAATATCATGGCCTCCAATATAGCGAAAAGGGGTATAAAATACACCAGGTATCGGAAATTCCTTTCCTGGGCAAAGCAAAATACCGTAATGCTTACCGCCGAGACGGCTAATATCAACGTAACCGCCTTTTTCTCACCCTCAGTAAGATAGATTCGCGATTTTCGTTTCCATACGGCCCTTATCAGATAAACGATGCCGAAAAATAAGATAGGAAATATAAACTTATTTACCATCCTGAACTGAAATTCAAGATTTTTCCAGAGCCTTACCGGAGTGATAACAGCCATATGCGACGCGCTGCCGGAATACATAAACCACGGCAAAACTGCCATTATAACGATCAGACCGGCGGGGAGTATTTTTTTAAAAGTTTTTTTGTCGAACGCGAATATCAGATAATGCAGCCCTATCGCGATAAAAAGAGGGATAAACATGCCATGAACCGTATAACCTAACGCGATAAGGCCCGACGAAAACATTACAACCGGGCCTCGCGATCTTCTCTCGAGGAACTTTGAATAAAATATCAAAATAAGCAATATCAGAAAGACCGCCGGGGCATAATACCTGCACTGCCTCATGAAAAGCAAATACGGGATGGAAAAAGTCATAAGAAACGCGGAACACCCGGCAATAAACCTGTTCGCGGTCAAACGATATGCCAGAATATACAAAAGAAGCACACTTAATACACCCAATATCGCGAACGGTAGTCTGGCAGTGAACGTATTCGCGCCGAAGATCTTGAAAGAAAGAGCTGTAACGTAGAACTGGCTCCACGGATGATATTTCCAGCCGTAATCCCCGGCATATCCTGTCCTTATTGTCGGATTAATAAGGTTTTCGCCATCGAACGCTTTGGGAAAACCATATTCGAGCACCCGCTCCGCAAGTACCGCCGTCTCCGCCTCATCCTGCCACAAGAACTGGTTACCCAGGTTCGCGAATATAAGTATCGCCGCTATGCCGCATATTATCCATATCGAGACGTGTTTCTTCATCTCGCGCCCCTCACGCGCGTCTCCGCCAGGACTTTATCGACCGCGGAGCGTACTTCTCCCATTTTCAGGCTGGAAAGGTCCCTCTTCCTCCCGGGACACACCAGAACAACATTATCTCCCCTTGGCGCCCATTGAGCGGGATCGTTCACACCGCTAAATATCGTAACAACCGGTATTCCGGCCGCCGCGGCCATGTGCCCCGGGGCGGAATCCACGCCTACAAAAAGCCGGGCTCCGCGCAAAATGTTATACAACACGCCCAGTGTCGTTTTCCCGGTAAAATCCGCGAGGGGAATATTTTCTCCGACAATATTCTTTATTTCAGCGGTATTTTTCGCGTCTCCATTTCCGCCGACTATCACGGGAACAAACCCTTTGTCGTAGAAAAGATACCGCGCCGTGTCCGCGAAACCTTGTGCGTCCCATACTTTCGTCTTATGTCCCGGACTTACATGCAACACGGCATACCCATGATCGATACCCGAATGCCTGACCATGCAACACGCGTTTTCTCTATCTTGTTCGGAAAAACTTAACACAACGCGTCCTTCATCCCCGGCTATCCCGATATCCTTTAGAAGCGCGAGATCTCTCTCGATCTCGTGCATACACCCGTCATAAGGCACGTTGTCCGTTAGAAGAAAGCCTCCGCCTGTTATGCCGTAACTGACCCTTCGCTTTACGCCGGCAAGATACATTGCCAGGATATGGCGGAAGTCACCTCTCAGGTCAATACAGAGATCATATCCGCCCCTATCAATGATACGGGTCATTTGCCGCAACCCGGGCCTCTCCCGCCTTCGCGATCCTGAACTTCTTCTCACAAACCATGGCGCGTCAAAAGATATTACGTTGTCAATATCCGTATTATGTTTAACAATAGCCGCGGCATGAGTGGATACCAGAAAATCTATCCGCGCTTCCGGAAAACGGTTCTTTAACGGCGCGAGAACAGCGGTCGAATTAATAACATCACCGATATGATCGATCCTGATAATCAGTATTTTCCTAAAAGAAGATACTTTCTCGCGCCCGAACAGTTTCGCCGGCAACATGACAATGTTCCCAAAACAATCCAATAAACTGAACAATATTTTGTATCTTGTTTTTTTGAATGCGTATCTCATCTTTATTTTTGGAACCGGTATCTTAAGATGGCCAGAACGGCTTCAAACCCGTCCTTCCATGTTATCTTTTTCCCCTCGTCATATCCCCGGCCGCGATATGATATCGGGACCTCTTGTATCTTGACGCCCTTTTTAAGTAATTTCGCCGTTACTTCCGGTTCGAATTCAAATCTATCAGCCCGAATGTCAAGTTCTCTGATAACATCTGTCCTGACCATCTTATAACAGGTTTCCATGTCCGTCAGATGAGATCCGAAAAGAATGTTCGTAAGAGCGGTGAGGAACCAATTAACCAGATAATGCGGAAGCGATGTAGCTCTCCACGTGTTTTTGAATCTTGAACCGAAAACGGCCTCAGCACCGGTTACATCGGCCAATGAAACAAGCTTCATGATCTCATGCGGTGAATATTCCATGTCCGCGTCCTGCACTACCACATAATCACCTGAAGCCCGCGAGATCGCCGTGCGAATGGCTGCGCCCTTGCCGCTATTTTTCTCATGGTAAAATACCCTGACCACTCCTGTTCCATCACCAAAAGTCTTCCTTAAAAGTTCTCTGGTCCCGTCAGTAGAACAATCATCGACAATAATGATCTCTTTATCGAAGTCAACATTTTTTACAAGATCGACCACGTCTGCAATGGTTTTAAATTCATTGTATACCGGCATAAGCACTGATATTTTCATAAACTTCCTCCTGTTCCCGCCATATCACATACGTTCTGTTTAATGGAGAAACTAATAGACTAAAATTCAGGGGACCCATTACAAAGTTTTAGCTATTTTTACACCTTTTGAAAGAAATAGTGTTAAAGCATGAACCCCGGCGCTTAGATTTCGAAAGAAATCTACGGGGTGAATTTCTTTAACACCCTTCAAAAGGAAGAAAAATGGCGTATAAAAACTTTGATGGGGAGAATTTTGGTCTATTAGTTTCTCCATTCAATTCACGTCCTTTTTTCTCTTGCCTCAAACGAATGTCCTTTTTTTCCCGGGTACCGCTTGACCTCGTAAAAACAGCATAATATCTTCCTCGATGTACTCTGCCGCGCGGCCGTCACCGAAAGTATTCCGCGGCTCGGACATATACTTGCAATGCTGTCCACCCTCAAATAATCGTTCCGTCTCGCGCACGATATCGCTCTCGACAGCGCCTACTAATTTTGTATTCCCGGATGGCCGTTCTGTCTTATCTCTCAAAACAAGAACAGGCTTACCGAGTGAAGTCGCTTCTTCTTGAATACCGCCTGAATCGGTAAGTATCATATAGCTTTCTTTCATAACACGCACAAGGTCCCTGTAATGCAAACTGCCGGTAAGCATGATGTTTTCAACACCGGAAAGCATTTTCTGCGCTATCTTTTTCACGTTCGGGTTTGGATGCACCGGATACACGATAAGGACCTCCGGGTGTAGTTTCGCTATTTCTTCCACTGCCTCAAAAATACTTTTCATGCGGAGCCCAAAATTCTCCCTTCTATGAGCGGTAAGAAGAATCACTTTTTCGTACTTGTGTGTGCGATCAAGTTTTTTGTTAATGAACGGCCGCTTTTTGGAAGCAATAAATTTCACAGAATCTATACCGGTGTTCCCGGTCACTGCAATGTGATTTTCTTTAACACCACACCTTTTGAGATTTCGTAGAGCTGGCAACGTAGGTGCGTAATGCCGATCCGTAAGCTGCGAAATAAGGGTCCTGTTCATCTCTTCCGGAAAAGGAGAATATCTATCGAGCGTCCTCAGCCCAGCCTCGATATGCGCCACTTTTATTTTGTTGTAAAAAGCCAGGAAAGCCGCAATAAACGCCGTCGTGGTATCTCCCTGCACAAAGACCAGATCCGGCTTAAATTCCTTGTAAACCTTGTCCAATTTCGGCATAAGCCTCGCGGCTATATCCGTAAGGCTCTGATCCTTTTTCATGATCTTGAGATCATATTTGAGGTTTATCTTAAAATCTTCCAGCATCTGGTCCACCATTGAAACATGCTGGCCGCTCAAACACACCGCGACATGCAGCTCTTTATTGCGCCGTAACCGTTGTATCACGGATGCCGCTTTGATGATCTCCGGCCTCGTGCCGACAACAAACATGATCTTTTTTCTTTTCTTCTTCATGATCGGCCCTCAAGCGCTAATTCGTACCCTCGCAATGTCTCTTTTGCTACATTCTGCCACAGATATTGTTCCATTATGCGCTTTTTAAGACGCGTCTTTCGTTCAGCGCTGATCTCAGAAGCCGCCTGAACCGCCGCGCGTATGTCTTTGATATTGGAAGGATCAAAATACGCCGCGTCTTCTCTAAAGTATTCAATAGTCGATCCGTATCGTGTCACCGCGATACCCGCGCCGGCCGCCGCGGCTTCAAGCGCCGCGAGTCCCGGTGTCTCAAACCATCCCGGAACAGCAAACACTTTACACGCGGCATACGCCGAGGCCAAAAGGCCGCTTTCATGTTTCATGCCGCCAAGGAACCGAACATCATTCTCCGCCGCTTTTCGGCACTCGTCACAATACCACGCGTAATCCGATACCGCCTCCCCTATGATCACAAGTTTTCGCCCCATACCCTTAAGCGCCTTTATGAGATTCAGCTGATTTTTGCGAGGCTCGATCCTTCCTACTGCCAATACAAAATCACTTACGCCGTATTTCCCGGTAAATTCATCAGGCGTCGCGGTTAAGAACCTCTCATCTATGCCGTTCGGAACAACTTTTATCTTGTCACGCGAAACTTTGAATAACCGGACAAGCTGCGCGGCTTCCATCTCGGAATTTGGCAATAAAATATCAGAAAGCATCATAGTTCGACGCCGGCCGGACGGTAACACGGGCGCCATCAATTTCGCGAGATGCCTGATAAAAAGTTCCGTTTTTCCGGCGGGGGTACGGCCTTCATATACCGCCCTCTTGAAACTTGACCAAAAAATGGTGCTTAACGCGATTTTGACGCCCTTATTTTTCGCGGTGCGCATAAGCCCGAGGCAATCTTTCACCGATCCGAACACATGCAATATGTCGTAGTCTTCTAACCTGTCCTTCCATTGATCGAAAAGTTTAACTTCCACACCCGCGGCCGCCAGGTATTCCATAGTCTTCAACAGCTGAACTTCCCCGCCGCCCGGGTTTTGAAATGCCGATGGATATGAATAAAACGCAACTTTCATTTTTTCCTTCTCTGATGTTTGAGTTTCCAATACTTGAAATACTTTACAAACAAATAAAGAGACGACAACCCGTAAAAAACAAATCCTTCAAGCCCGTCCAAAAAACCCCTTAGAAATATGTACTGTTTAAAGAACCGCCCTGCGGGCTTTAGTACTATATCCGTGACACGCACGGTCTCTTTCCTGTCTAAAAGATGTTGAGCCTCAAGATCCGTATAAAGCTTGAGTTTTTCCATATATTCAGCGTACGTTCCAGTGGAATAATGAATCAGGGGCTCTCGAAGCTCTCCGACATTACCTTCTATCACGGCCTTTTCATGTATTGCTCCTTCAAAACATCCGTTCGCCTTCTTAAAAAGACGGATATGCCTATCTCTTTGATGCCCGCCGAAACGCATTTTTTTTCCGAAAATAATATTTGTCCTGTGAATAAAATATCCGTCATACCTTTCATCATTAACAGCCTTCTGGACTTCCAAAGCCAGCTCGGGAGTAACCCTCTCATCAGCATCTAAAAAAAACACCCACTTCTCTTTCGTTTTACTCAAGGCAAAGTTTTTCTGTTTCTCGAAATCGTCGAACTCCCTTTTAAAAACGTTAGCCCCGTGTCTTTCCGCGATATCCGCCGTCGCGTCGCCGGAGCCGCTGTCAACTACAACAATATCATCCGCCCAGCGAACAGCATCCAAACATCCGCAAAGGATCTTCTCTTCGTTTAACGCGATTACAGCTACACTTATGCCCATTTATCTCCTGAACTTATCAAATATCTCTTTATCCGTTATATCACTCGCCGGCAGAACTTTTCTTCTTTCTACGACTTCGGGCACCTTTTTCAAGGCTTGGAAAAACCCCTTAACAGCCGCTATATCACCCCTGGTGAGCCACCACAATATTCTTAGAGGCAAAAAAAGAACATGGCTTACCCAAAGACCGGGATCAGATATGTTTTTCCAGAAAAAGAGCGAACTATTCCGGCTGTCTATCGCGGAAACTCCTTTTTTGCCGAACTTTTTGTTAAAACTCTCGCCGCCCATGTGATAGACAACGGAATCAGGGCAGTAGTAGGATGCCCATCCCCTCTTCCACGCGCGAAACCCTATATCCGAATCCTCCAGCCTGCCGGGAAGATACATATCATCATAGCCGCCCAGCTCAAGAAACCTGTCTTTTCTCACAGCCCCGAAACCGGACTGGAACGTAATACCAAACTTGTCTACCTCTTTCTCCCATCCGTCATATCTGGCCATAGCACCGAACCAGCCCAGTTTAACGAAGCCTTTTGATCTACCACCCTCAAGCTCGACGCCATCAAAATCAAAACATTTCGGCGCTGTCATAAACACATCATCCTGATGTTCAAAGACATCAACAAGCGGATCAATAAATACATTATCAACACGGATGTCATTATTCAAAAGTATTGCTATATCCTCATCCTGCATCCGAACAGCATCATTAAAAGAACATAAGATGCGGTTCTTTAACGGAAGGATCTTTATGTCATCATATTTTTTGAGGATCTCAACGCTCAAATCGGTGCTTTCATTATCCACCACCGTTACCGTGACCTCATGCCGGGAAACCCTGGCGGCTTCGATGATGGACGGAAGACATTTCGGGATAATATTCTCACCATTATAGTTTAGCACAATGATATTAACTGTCATTTCATATCCTCTATTTTAAAGCCTGACCTAATTCCTTCCCAACATCATCTAAATGATCCAGAACTATCACTCCGGCTTTTCTAAGCAAAGCTTCTTTATCCTTCACACTTCCCCTGCCTCTTTTAACAATAGCTCCAGCATGGCCGTATCTGATCCCATCCAAAGCGAACTTACCTGAAACATAAACTATCAGAAGTTTTGTAAAACCTTTATCCATAACAAGCTTTGCCGCTTCCTCTTCAACAATTCCTCCGATCTCACCAAAAGCAACTACCGCTTTTGTATCGGGATCCTTTTCGAACTCAAGCAGTGCTTTTGCCCACGTTGTGCCGACAAATTCATCTCCGCCTATGCCTATAGCGGTGGACTGTCCGTATCCTGCCCGGGTCACGTAAGAACAAAGCGTTGTGGTCTGTCCTCCGCTCCTGGAAAGAACACCTATATTGCCCGCCGTAAACACTTTGTTCGCAAGTTCGACTCTCGCTCCAATAAGACCGATAACCGCTTTACCCGGACTTATCATACCAATGGAATTAGGCCCCACGACCGTTGCCCCCACATCTTCAGCTTTGGCAATGATTGATAACACATCCTGATGCGGAGCTCTTTCCGTAATTAAAACAAGAAGCTTTATCCCCGCGTCCAGGGCTTCGTAAACAGCTTGTTTAAGCGCTCTGGCCGGGACGTACAAGACACTGGTATTTATCCTGTTATCATACGCGATCGCCTCAGCGACCGTATTGAATACGGGAATACCGTTCTTTAACTTTGTTCCTCCCTTACCCGGAGTCACACCAGCGCACACATTGGTCCCATAGGCTTCCATATACAAAGTATTCATATAGGCCTGGCGGCCCGTTATCCCCTGAACCAATAGATATGTTCTTTCATCAATGTATATCGACATCTCACTCCCCTAAGGGCAGTTCTATCCGTATTGCCCCCTTACCATAAAGCCCACAATTAAGTTCGCATGCCAAACATTCAGTACACCAGTTCTTCTTCTCTATCTTAGAACTATCCGTAGTAACAGGTATACCGTTTTCTATCTTCAGAACAGGCTCAAGCGTTGACGACTGGCAGAATTTTGTACACGCTTTTGACTCGCAATCCCGGCATTTTGAATAATCGATCGATATATTACCCCCGGAGAAAAGAACGAGCTTAAAGTTTTTTACCATTCTTCCACTCCTTGTATAGCTTATCAAAAATGCCCGCCAAGTCATTTTCCGTATAATTTGAATCAAGTATCTTGACATTGGGCTGATCGAACAGTCCGTGCTCTTTTAAAAGCTCCATGGCCTCTTCTTCCCATGCCCCCCTGAACAACATGACCGCGGGAATATCAGGTATCCCGCCGGTCTTCGAAAAAACCTCCTTGAACGCCTTAATTATTCCTCTTGCTGTATTATCCAGCTGCTGACTGGACACACAGGTAGCGAATACATACCCCCCAACATTGTCCTGTGATAATATTATTCTGGTCATCCTGTAAACCTTTGATGCCGGAGGGTTCCCGGAAGTGTCCGCAAAATTCCTCGGAAAATAACCTAACCTGGCGATTTCATCCATTACGGTCAAACTTGCCCCCGTACCGACACAATTGAATCCTATAAAAGTTTTGACCTTATCTCCATACTGTCCCCTAATGCTTTTGACCGGAAGCTGAACGAAATGCGCCGCTCCTCTATAATCTTCCTCATCTATTTTCCCCGCGGCCAACTCAAGATCCGTAGGCTGTCTGCCTTCTATTTCTTCTACGAAATCCAAATCGAGAGCTTCTCCCTGGCGAAAAAACGCGTCCCCATCAACTATCATCTTCGCGTCCAGCACTATGAACCCTTCATCGGTCTTGACCAGAGGATTGATCTCTACCAGCTTACAATCATATTTACGATAAACAGAATACAGCGTATTAGCTATATCCGCTAAGGCGTCTAACTCCAACGCCTCTATTCCTCCCGCGGCACTTAGTCCCTTCTTGAAAAAATCGGCTGAGATCTTGTCTGAATTTATCTTTACCGGTATTATTACGGTCCCTCCTTCTTCCTCCTCAACATCTCCTCCGCCGGAAGACGAGAACATAAGAACCGGTCCTCTATGTTCGGGACATGAATATACAGACAGATAATATTCAGCTGAATAATCTATCTTCTCTTCTACCAAAAGCTTCTCCGGAAGCATAAAGTCTATTTCCTTGCCTATGAGCTCTCTAAAAGCATCTTCAGCAGAGGACGTTTCAGTTACGACGATCCCGCCCTTTTTCCCGCGCGACCCCACCGGGACCTGAGATTTCAGAACAATGTTTTTATGCCTCTTAAGAAAATCCACGTTTATATCACTGAAATCACCGGCCACGCATCCATCAGGAATATTCAGTCCTTCCTGTTTAACAATACTTTTCGCTTTATATTCCTCTAAGTTCGGCATATTCCTCTACCTCTAAGTACATTATTGGCTCTTTCCCAGTCCTCTTTAAAATCTATCTCTTCCCAAAAATGTCCACCTATATCAAAATGTCCTATCTTTTTGGCGTATTCATTGATCATTATGTTCAGCATATCAAAGAGATAACCGTTACCGCATCCGTCAGAAAGCACCATTCTGCGAACAAGTTCCCGCATTTCATTAATCGTTTCGGCAGATACTTTCATAAGCCCCAGGAACTGACCATGCGCATTCTCAATCGCCATATCCTTACCAAATCGTGCAACCTTCTCGCCCTCTATAGTGACTTTGACAGCTTCAGGATCTATCTTTCGGCTGTCCGTCGCAACTAGAATATCAACATTCTCATATGAAGCCATTTTTTTTAATATTTCAGGGTCAAAAACAACATCACCTGCCATTACAACAAGATCCTCGTCACCATTATACTCCTTCAGCGCGAGCCAAAATGAGGTTAAAATATTCGTAGTAGCATATTCATCATTATTTATGTAGCTGACCCTTTTATCACCCGCAAGATGATCACGTATCTTCTCGGCCTTGAATCCTGTTACAATGGTCATTTCATCTATACCTGCTTTACTCATCGCGTCTATCTGCCATTCCATAATAGAACGGCCGTCTATTTTTACCAGGCACTTAGGGTCTTTCCCGCCGGTGAGATCCCTTAACCTTATCCCTCTTCCGGCACATAACATTATTGCCTTCATATTCTTTCTCCATTCACCTCTACACCATGCCCCCTAAAATGGGCCTTAAAAGCGTCTAACCCGAGGTTTTCAGCGATACCACGAACCTTATCCGAACATGTATCCCTTATCAAAGAGAACAGACAACCTCCGCCCCCCGCGCCAGTTATCTTAGTTCCGTACACATAAGGTTCAATTTCGGAAATACATTTGTCAATTTTTTTCGTGCTTACCCCTAAAATCTTGAGATATTTCTGGTTCTCATTCAAAAGAATCCCCAAAGAAGACATATCACCTTCTTTTATGACCTTCTGTCCGTCACACGCGATCCTGTGCATATCATCGAAAATCTTCTGTACTCCATCAGGGTCTTCATCCAGCTTGCTCTTCACCATATCCACCGTCACAGCGGTCGAACATTTTTCTTTGGAATTTATGATCACTATGTCGCCCAAGTCGCCCGGCAAAGGATGGTTTTTAATTACACCCTCCGAGACCTCCACCATACCTCCATATACAGCACAAGCTGGCCCTATGATACTGCCTCTTTTCTGTATATCTATTTCGGAAGAAAATACCATATCAAGCAATTCCTTCTTACCTATATACCTCCCAAGATATGCCAGCAACCCCGCGATAAAGGACGCGGAGACAGAAGCGCTTGAAGCTAAACCGGAAGAAACGGGTATACCCGAGGCAATAACGGCTTTAAAGCCCTTTTCTAACCCGGCATAGGAAAAACACCTCTCTATCATATTCACAAAAGGTTTTAAAGGTTCTGAAACCTCACTTACTTCCAGAGCCGCATCTGTTCCCAAAGAAGCTTTTAATGTGCCGAGCTCGGAATCTACGCGAATATCGTCAAAAGAAAAGAACTCCGTTTCGATACCCTTTTCAATAGATACCGCCAGAGCCTTTCTCCCGTATACAACAGAATGTTCCCCAAATAATATTATTTCGCCCGGAGCAAATGACTTTATCACTCTTGTTATCCCTTTATTTTTGCTAATTCATCCTGGGCTGTCTTAAGATTTACCTGTTTCAATACACACAGTTTTTCCTTTATAATCTCAACCTCTTTGCCTACAGCTCCTGCCATCATAGCTATATTGCCTGCGTGAAGCCTCATGTGTCCATCCTGTATACCTTCCGCGGCCAGAGCCCTCTCCGCCGCAAGCTTTGACGCCAGGCCTACTGAAGCCAGAACCTGGCCCAGTTCATCAGCGCTCTTTACTCCCAATATCTTTATTGCCGTCCTTGCCACCGGATGCAGTTTTGTCATGCCCCCTATAATGCCCACCTGCACGGGCATCTCCAAAGTGCCGACAAGATCGCCATCTTTGTTCTTCTCCCAAACAGGCAATGCCCTATAGCGCCCGCATCTGGCAGCATAAGAATGAAAACCGGATTCCATTGCCCTGGTATCATTACCAGTCGCCAGGACTACAGCGGTGATACCGTTCATCGCACCCTTATTATGACCTGTCGCTCTGTGTTGGTTAAAATATGCACAAGAATATCCCTGTAGAAGATTATCTATGATGTCTTCACCACCTATCGCTTCTTTGCCAGCAACACAGGTCGCTTTAGCAAGCCTGCGTATGGCATAATTGTCCACTACCCGGAGACACACCCTGCCTCCTGCCAGTTCCGCTATTTTTGGCGCGATATATTCAGCCATAGTATTCATCACATTGGCCCCCATGGCGTCCCTTACATCCACAACCAACCTGAAAACCACCATCGAGCCGTAAAACCCTTCAAAAATCTCAGCTTCTAAATCCTTGGCACCGGCCCCCAGCTTAGGCAGCGTATTACTTCTTGTATCAGCCATGGTAAGAAGCTCTTCCTTTTCAGCTAATACTCTCTGTTTGGACACTTCGGGATCGTCAATGTCAACCACCTGTATCTCTACCATCATAAATGAGCCCGTCGTCGTAGCCGTAAAACCCCCTTTTACCCTGGCTATTTTAGCGCCATGGGAAGCTGCTGCTACAACAGATGATTCCTCGGTAGCCATAGGCACCAGATAATCTTTTCCATTGATGAGAAAATTTGTAGCAACACCGAATGGTATCCCTATAGTTCCAATGATGTTCTCGGACATGTGTTCTACATCCTCCATCTCGGGAGCGCCTTTCTTGAGCCAGGCAACATCTTCCCCGTTAAGCCCCGAGAACTCGGAGACAACCTTAACCCTATCCTCATAAGAAAGTTTATAAAACCCTGATATATTAGATCTCTTTTGACTCATCTGAAATCTCCTTAATAAGAACTTTTCTTTTGACCTGTTCGTATTCAGCGCTTATTCTTCCACCCTTTATGATATCACACGCCCTTAACACAAAAACAATGGAAGAATCTGCCGCAAATAGTATCGTTATAAAATAAGCCGGCTTCATACTACCTGAAACAACGGCAACAATAGAAGCAATCGTAATTATATTCATGATCGTAGGATATGTAGAGATCTTATGCATAGCCATAAAAAACCTCTTGAACAAGGGATCTCTTTCGACATTATCCCTATATACCTCTTCTGCCGAAGCTACCACGGGCGTGTTGTCTTTCATAAGACCAGCGGTAATAACAGCATGCTTGCAATCTGAAAGCGCGTATCCCAACACCATTGACCACCCTGAAATAACACCTGATATAATGAACAAGACCTTCCCGCTTGCAAAATAACATCCTAGTCCTATAGAAAAAAACACAATGGGATGTACTATATAATTCAGAATATAGTCAACAAATGCGCCTTCTTTTGAACATAATCCCTTAAGACGGGCTAATTGCCCGTCTGTACAGTCTAAAACATAATAAAATTCCAACAGCAGCGCGCCTATCATCAGTTTGTACGTATTACCTGAAGCGAAAAATAGAGCTGCAATAACAGCCACAAAAAGAGAGAATATCGTAACCGCGTTTGGACTAATCCCAGTATTCTGCAGAAGACTTACCAGCCTTATGGACACCTTGAATGTTACGAGCCTGGGATAAAGAGGAAGCTCATCCCAGTTCTTTTTAAAACATTTCCCTTTAAGCTCGGCTATTGTATACATTTTAGTCCCTCTCGTTCAGCAAAGAATACTCCACTTTCCCGTTATTGTAATACCCGTATTTTTCAGGTTTCCCGTCAGCTCCATAGACAGTAAACTTCCCCTTCCCCTCCAAAAATGTTCCCTGACGAAAGATTTTGCCGTCCTCAAAATATTCTATCGTCTCTCCGTCACGTAGCCCGTTCTTATGCTCTCTCATCCATTTGAGCTGGCCGTTCTTATAATAAAGCAAACTGGTGCCATTACTCACACCATTAATGAACTCATCTTCTCTTTTAAGCTGTCCATCCTCGAAAAATTCTCTGGTCTTCCCATACAGTCTGCCTTTTTCATATGACCCTTCCCATCTCAGCTCCAACCCGAGATGATAGAACTTTGCCAAACCGTTCATCTTATCGCCCGACGCGTTCCATATAGCCCTTAATGAGCCGTCCTTATAATATTCCCTGCATATACCTTCCAATTTTCCGTTCTTGTAGCTCCACCTGCCTGAAGGTGTTCCATCCTCAAAAGTGTAGATATATTCACCGTTCAAAGGTCTTAAACCGTCAGTCCGATATCTTGAGCATAAAACACCAGAATTCTTCTCGATGATCTCCCCTTTTTTAAGCGGATATATCTCTGCATCTACTACAGGAGAATTATACAGAAAAGATCCGCACCTCGCACATTTAACATGATCGGACCTATACCTATATTTGTATCCATGGGGATACCTTTCATCCGGACTGGAACCATCTGTTTTCCACCCCCATCCCGGAGCAAAATTTGCTTCCCACTCATGTCCTGCGGCAAGACATTTAGCCTTCATAAAGAGTTCAGGTCTCTCTGAGACTCCATAGAACAAAGTTCCTGCCGCAAGAACCAGGAGCACCACTGCCGATAATGCAATACAGCGTCTATTCATTACCATACCTTAAGCTGTCCGCCTTGTTAATTTATCCCTGATAGACTCGAATATCTTGAACTCTTTCTCAAGCCGTATAACGAGAGGAATGAAAAATATCTGGGCCAAAATTATTCTCATCCCTATCAATGGCGCAGAATCATCGGCGCCTGAAAGAACTTTCTGCACTATAACGAGAACAATTATCATGAAAGCGAATTTCCTAACTATTCTCTCGAACCCTTTGAACGTCCTTGCTAGTCCTGTCAAAGATATGTTTGCCAAAAAATATGTAGCGGCAAACCTGAGAAAAAGCACTAGTGAAGTGCCAAAAGCCACCCCCATAATACCAAATCCGCGTTTTATAGCTACATAGTTAACTACAAGCGCGAGGATGCTCACCCCTATCATTATCGGAAATAGCTGCATATGTTTCCTAATTGCCACAACATAATGCGCATATGGGTTATTTATTGCAAGAAAGAAAGCTCCTATTGCCAGAAATTTTGCCGCGGGAACACATCCTTTGAACTCGGGCAGAACCCAACTGACCATGCCCGGCAGAATGAACCACATGACCCCTATAAGCATAGGACTTACGTTCGAAAGGAACAATGCCGTTCTCGATAATGTCCCTTCAAGCTTTGATCTATCATCATATTTTCCGTATTTTTCATGAAGGTTCGGGACCAGCACGTTCCCCACCGCATTGGAAAATGTCGAAAGATATCTATAGGACATTACCGCTATACTGTAAAGACCCAATTCTTTCAGCCCTATCATTTTAGCTATCATTATCCTGTCTATACTTAAAAGGACCGTACTCATTATTCCTAAAAGGACCAGCGGCATACCATATGAGATAAGATCCTTTGTCTGTTCAATATCCACGACCCACTTGAAATTGAATCCCTGACGCATCATTATGTATGTTATATTGAACATAAGGCTTATTGCCATAGCAGCTACATAGCCATATAGCCTGAACCGGTAACTCAACAATATGATCAAAACAGCATTCACTAATGAGGATAAGACCATCTGCCTGGATGCGAACCCGAAAAACTTATGCGCTCTCAAAAGAGTTATTAACAGATCGTTCATCCTTCTTAAGACAACAAGCCCTCCCGCCAGCAAAAGCCCGTAAAAAATGGTCTCGGACAGACGCGCCCTCATAACGAAAGCATATCCCACAAAAAGAACGGCAACTACTACGGATGAAAACATGCTAAAACTGAACGATGTGTTCTGTATGTTAGCGACTTTAGCCTCATCCCCTTTACCCTTATAGAAAGGTATTTCCCTCAAAGTCGCGTTCATTGCCCCGAAGGAAGAATACTGGGTATAGTTCAGAATAACCTGAAGCAATGACCATATACCGGTCTGAAGAGGTCCGAGAAAACGCCTTCCCAATATGCCGGCAACAAGGGTGATAAATTGGGACATAAAGGTACCTGCAACAAATTTTACAATATGCTCTTTCATGCTTTTATGTTTTGTTCCTTGACCGATCACCATTATCCGAAACTCCGCAGTTCCTGTTCTAAATAATTCACAATACGTGAAGTATTTCTTCCATCAACCTGACCCAATATATATCGTCTCTTCTCATTGTCCACAACAACATCTTCCGACGCCCGGAGCGACCTTCCGCCATTCATGAGTTCATCGCATAGTCCATGAAGAACATCTTTAAGGTCTTCTTCGGTGTTAACTGTTTTGAACCATCCTATTTCTGAATACGGCGCCAATTCGGAACTGTTGAACGGATCAAAAAGAACCGCCGGCTTCCCACATAAAATAGCCTCGATTATCGCTGTAGACCAATGGGAAAGCACCATTACATCGCATTCTCTCAATAATTTATAGAAATCCGCGGTATATGGCTCTACTCTTACGGAGATATCTGTCTTTTCTCCGTTAAAGAAATTTTTCCAGGCCTGTCCCTCATAATTGTGAGGTTTAGCAATAAACTCCACCGGCATCCCATTTATTGCTTTAAGAATACTTCTTATGGCACTGCGCTGAAAGTCTCCATAATTGGTAATATGGAGTCCCAAATACCCGCCTCTTTCCGGCCAATACTGTTTCATTGAGGCGCCGCAATAAAGAAACTTTAATCCCTTACTATCAGCTGAACGCCCCTCCTCCTCTTTTGAACATCTTGAAAACAATTTATCGAATCTGGGAACCCCGATGGACCTGATCCTGCTTCCATCCCATCCCCTGGCTTCATACATAAGCTTTTCAAACTCAGAGTTAACAAATGTCGTAGAATGTCCAAAAACTTTGTTATCAGAAGAAACCTCAAAATTTACCGGCATTGTAGCATGTGAAATACAGAAATTCTTAACTCCGTGTGAAACACATACTGAAGCGGCAAAAGCGCTTTCAGGAGTAGTATCCTCATCCAAAATCAGCGCCTCAAGGTCACATGAAGCGAAGATATTGTCCCACCTCTCTTTTAGATAAGCGAGTTTTTCACAAAACCCGTTTATCTCGTTGAATATACTTCTTTTTACCAGGCGGCTCAGATCGATATCTTCGGAGAAAAAAACGCCTTTTTCTATGGCAATATCAAAAGCACATCTAACTTCTTCTACAAGATTTGCGATAAACTTCTTCTTGTCCGCCCGTACAGACCGCCCAAAAGAACTTGTTATGTAATATGGTATCCCTTTCCGCTTTGCCATATCAAACATCTTGAACTGAAAATTGTTATCATAGAGAGCAAAATCCACCCCCCTCTCCTTAAGCTCATGCACGATCGGTATGAGATGTTTCTTCGCTCCCCGGACTAATACGCGTGTGGTGCGCTTAGCCCTTGCTAACCTACCGTAAACACCATCGATCGCAAACCTGAAAAGCTCCCTAAAAAATGCCACGGCCCTTGCCTCGCGGCTGACGAGTCCTCTTAAGAGCTGATCCTTACTAAACCTTACTTCTAAATATTCGAACTTCACTCTTTTATACTTACAGATCTCCGCCAAAAACTCATTTATGAATATATTTCCGGAAAATGTCGGATACTGTGGATATCTTTCGAACTTAAAAACTACCACGCTTTCCGGAGAGAATTTATCCATTATATGATCCACATAAGCTTTATTCTTCCTCATCTGGACAAGAATATATCCAAGCCTCAAGAAAACACATGAAGGGAGATCTGTATCAGAAAAACAGCCCTCTTCTTTAGCCACCCTGATCCACTTAGCCGCGGCATCACAGCCCCAGGCGTTGATCTCTTTTCTTTTATCTTCCGGGATCATAAACTCATCCAGGAGATACACATTGTCATGCCTCCCGTCAAGGAACCCGGCAAACCGGGGATTATCACAGACTATCTGTGTTCTAGAGAGATCTACCCCCTTGCACAGCAATGTCGAATATTGATTCATGTCTGAGATTATGACCAAATTCATTATTTTTGTCTCACCTCTTCCTTTAAACTGGTACAAATAAAATCCAAAAACTCTTTAACCGAATCCTCCTGACTCCTTTTCCCTGAGGAAATAACAAGATCCGGATACTTGGGCGCCTCATACGGACTCTCGGGTGAAAAGCCTATCATATTGTCTATCTCTCCGTTCGCCATCATGGCATAAAGTCCCTTAACATCGCGTGAAACCACACATTCAAAACCGGCATCGATAAAGATCTCATAGAACCCATCCCCAAGAAAGTCTTTTGCTTTTTTCCTGGATTCCGCATAAGGCGATATTATGGGCACCATAATAATGTCATATTTTTCTCTTGAAGATTTACATAATTCTGATATTAAAAAATTGTTTTTCTTTATGTCCTTTTCGGAAAACCCCAGATCCGCATGGAATCGCGCACGGACATCGTCTCCGTCAAGGATAAGGACCTTATACCCCTTATCTTCAAGCACCCTTTTTGCCGCTTCCGCTATAGTCGTCTTTCCTGCTCCCGAAAGGCCTGTAAACCAGAAAACTGATCCCTTTTTCATTTTACAAATACTTCCTCTCCATTCTTTATCTTATCAAGTATCCCGAGAGAGATATCTTCCCTCATATACCATCCCGGGGGACATTCCCCTGACATGAACATCTTTCTGGCTCCTGTACCGCTGATATGCATAGATCCTGTATCTTTGTGATCGCAATCTTCAACATACCTTTTACATTCTTTGCAGTAATAAACTGTATCAAAATAGATCGGCTTTATTCCGATATCACCGATCTCAGCGTGAATATCACGGACAATGCCTCCATTGTAGAAATCCTCAACTCCGGTATGGTCCCTCCCCATTATAAAATGGCTACATCCGAAATTCTTTCTGCACAGAGCCGTAAAAACAGCTTCTCTAGGACCTGCGTAACGTGAATATGTAGAGAACGCACCCATCACAGCAGTATTTTTCGGATATATTTTGTCCATAACCGTCTTGTAGCTGTCCAGTATCACATTGGGCAGGAAGTCACCAGGCTTCTTCGGCCCTATGACGGGATGAAGAAAAAGCCCGTCCAGCTGATATCTCCTCAATGCTTCTGTCTGTAAAAATTCATGCGCTCTGTGTATCGGGTTACGCGTATGAAAACCGGCCACTTTGCTCCATTCTTTGTGCTCGAATATATATCTGGCCTGTTTAGGCGTAATCTCGAACTCCTTATAGGCCGATGGCTTTCTCTTTACAAGCGTTATATCCCCTCCCAGGATATATTTACCTTTAGAGAATAGTCTTTTTACCCCCGGATGGGACTTATCTGAAGTACCGAACCATTTTACCGCTATATCTTCAAGGTCTATCTCATAAACTTCAGCGGATGTCATGAATCCATAGATCTCATTATCTCCCTCGTAGACCAAGGCGACCCTGGAAACACTCTTACAAAGATCATATTCATCTTCTTTGATTTGCAGGATTATCGGCAATGTCCACACCACATTGTTATTGAGCCTGTAATTGCATAGTACCGAATCCAGATCTTCTTTATCCATAAACCCTTTGAGCGGAGAATATGTACCTAAAGCGATCTGTTCAACATCCATTAAAGCCATCGTATCAATAGCGACCTTACGGAGGTCAGACAATGACGCCGGATCTATACTTTCATCGAACCTGTCTATCAACACTCCCCCATGCGGCTCGATAAGAAGAAATGAATCATTTTTCAGAAGATCTTCAAGGGAATACCCATTCCTGGCTATCTGATAATACTTGATCATGCGCTTTACCATATTGGCACATTCTATCGGATATTCGCCTATAGCTGTCTCGGCAGCCAGAACCAGCCCCTTCGCTCCGTCAAGAAGAGTATTCATAATATCATTGACTTCTGAACGCAAAGGCTTGCGGGTATGTACCATGGATTCAAGCAGATTAGTCGCGACATATACGGGGGTATTATATTTTTTACCCTTTTCGATAATAGCTTTCTGAAGAAGCGGTAGTTTACTTATGGGCTCTTCCCTTGAAAGATCCCCCCTATCGATCAATACGGCATCTGAAATCGAAAGTATGGCATCAAGGTTCTCTAAAGCACTGCTGGTCTCTATTTTGGAAATGATCCTGGTTTCATGTCCAATCAGTTCACGCACTTCTTCCACATCCTCTTTTGTGTTTACAAAAGACAGTGACAGGCTTTTTAGGCCGAACTTTTTCGATACGTCTATGCCGATCTTGTCCTTATCCGACAAGATCGGCATATGGATCTTTCTGTCTATCGTTACAGCTTTATTGCTTCCCACGCTACCCTCACAAATAACCTTAGCCTCCACTCCTTCCGGCTTAATAGCCGTAACGGCTAGAAGAACGGAATCAAAATCTAT
>JAHJBY010000137.1 GCA_018813285.1 Candidatus Omnitrophota bacterium | reverse complement strand
TCTGAGATAGGCCTGCATCTCGACCGTTCCTGAACCGGTACGCAGAAGATCATTCTGTTCGAGAAAAGATATCAGCTTATCCAGTTCTTCTATCTTATCCGGAGTCAATGACGGATAAGCTGCCACAATACGTTCCATAGCTGAAACTAGCGTTTTGTGCTCGGGGATATCCTTCATTTCAGAGGCATAATGAGATATTCTTCTTGTTAAGTTGAAACGCTGTAATGCTGACCGCAGTGCTTTGTGTAGTACATTTAAATTGATCTTTTTTTCTTTGAGTAGCTGTGAGAACCTGTTTAAAATTGTCTTGGTTGTCGTGTTCTCATCAAAAGGTCCTAAGATTTCCGAGAAATACAGTTGTTCTTTCAAAAATTCTGCCTTTGCCATTTCCCGCGCAAAGAGCAAGGCCTCTCTGCCTTCTTCGGCGGTCAACCCGAATTCTTCTTCTATTGACATTACTCTTCCGGGTGTGCCGTCCGCGGTCAGATATATCCCTGTATTCAGGTAAAAAGAATCGGATGCGGGACTCTCATCCTTTAAAAAATCTTCTATCTGCCCGGAATTCATTTTTTTAACTATTTCCTGCGCTATACTCCTTGTTTTTTCTTTTCCTCTTGCAAAATCTCTGTCAGCATCGCTAGGGGATGCCGGGGTAATTTCCGGAAGAGATTGGGCGGGGGGTTCTTTGTCGCGGGTCCCACCTTTTTTAGCTATAACCAGGAAATTGATCAGATTACGACGATTAACAAGATCATACGCATTTAGTTCGCTGTCCGGTATGTCGTTAATCTGTTTCAGTATAATTTCTGCGTCATCAAACCTTTTTTCCTTTAGTGCGGTATGGAAGGAACCTCTTAAGACACCAAAGCTTACTTCTTCTGCGGGTTCCTCTATTTTAATTCCTGCTAATTCCTCCACAGCTGACAGTGATAACAGTTGTATATCACTGATGGACATTTCTTTTCCTGAATGATCATAGATCATTTTCCCTAGCCTACACGCAAAACCCATCCCGGATGCTCCTATGTTTATTTTAGCTTTAATCACACGAATTAGTTGCATCATACGTTTTTCATCAGAGGTCTCTATCCCATTCTGCTTCATTCCCGAAGATATATAAAATTTTAACAGTTCTTTTAAAGTAGTCATCGCCATATCTTCACTATGTGCCTTAAACTCTATAGCAAGAGATTTTGAAAAATTAAGCTCTAACCAGACAGCATATTCTTCATCTGTCATGTTTCTACGCAACTCCATTGGTCTTATTTTGCCCCCTTCCTGAGCAAAATCCCTGTCAATTTCTAATCTTTCCTCCGGAGTCATATTCCATATTTCTTTTTCCAGAGCAGGGGAGCGTGCTAATATGTTTTCGTTATGCTGATCTTCCCGAAATGCCTGTTCAACTTTTTCGGCTAAGAAATGATCTTTAAAAAGTCCGGCGATGATCTCGTGGATAATGACCGCTTTTAACTCCTGACGGTTCTCTTTTAAATTACCGTTAATGCGGATACCTTGACCTCCGGCGTGACCTCTAAAGGTAACACCATGAACGAGTCTTATTAACGCTCGGTCATCAATATTTTTGCCTTTCAAAGATCTTACTTGATCAAGTGTTTGTTGATCAGCACCTATAGAGCTTAAAAATCCTATTATTTCGTTTAAGATATCGTCCAGGTCTTCTATATTCTCAAAATCATCTTCATTTAATCTCTCCATCTGACCGTCTATATCTTCCTGGTGAACAGCGTCAAGTAATGTTCTTATCGGCATTGTTTCGGTTGTTCCGTCCTTCATGTGAAAAATAATATTCTCTCCATTTTTTGTAATCTTTACTATTTCTTTCCCTTTAGCGATCTGTTCTTGCACGAGAACAGCCGCGCGAAATGTGTCGATATTAGCTTTACCCCATACGTTGGACGCGATCGCTTCTGAAAGCATACTGGCTATGGCCATTGTAGAGGCTTCTGTTATAACAGATCTTAGCATATAGTTCATATCATTCGTCTCGCCGGCAAGAAGATCTAAATAGGGGCTTTTGTAGTCGTTTTCATTCGCAAATTTAGGCATTATGGAGACGCAGGAGATGTCTTCTTCTTTGAGAAGTTCGCATAGATTCTCTGTGTGAAACCCTCCGGTTATAAGGACGGTCACCGTTCCCCGGCCGGTAGTCTTTAATAAGGGGAAATGCAGGTTTTTAAGGAACACCGCATCGCGGTCGAAGGAATATTCATAGAATTCGGAAAAATTTTCCCGATGATCATCCAGCTTTACGATATCAGGGCTAAGCTTGGCGGTTATTTTATATCTGGGTGACTCCGTTTCTATAAAGTGTATAAAATCGTTTATCTCGAAAGACGCTTTGTTCGTCAGATAATACTCGTAATCTTTTTTAGTAAGCGATAAGTTGAAGATATTCTTTGTAAGCGTCATGTTCTTTGAGAGAGTGTCCAATGTTTTCTCGGTATCGTTTCTGTATAAGGCGCTTCTGAGCGCCATCTCGCAGGCCGCGACCTCTTCCATTATCTTGCTTCGGTCACAACTCTCATAGGTGTTGATGTATTTCTCATAACTGATCAAAGCCGGAAAGGGGTCCGTATGTATTCCTATTTTTCGAGCTTCTTCGAGAAGATAGCCGTAAAAAATTTTCGGAGAGATCTTTTTTGTCCTGAAATCAATGGTCTTAGAAACAAGCTCTCTGATCCTTGTTCTGGAAAGGTTCTTCTTGAGTTCGTCCACCAACAGGTTGCGTTCGATATTGGCCCTTTTGAAATCCACTTTATCTTCCTGGCTCATCGCGCGGCTTAAGAAATGAATATTGGGTAACTTTTCTGTATCGATCTTCAGCGCTTCCGATCTTTTGATCAAAAAGTCCAGATACTCGCGAAATTCCATGTTCCCGGATTTGTATGCGCCGTATACCATGTCAATTTTAAGCAGTCCCGGAGAGTATATGTGTCTTTTAAGATTATTCAGAAGATGTGAGAGTTCCTTTATGTATTTATCGACTTCATCTTTGTGAGCAAGAGAGTCTCTGTAGACTTTAAGGTTTGACAGATAAAGATCCGTATCTTCTATGCCCCACAGAGTGACATTTCCGGGGTTGTTTATGGCGTAAAATTCCGCGCCGTTTATTTCACCCGTTTTAAGAAAATGGTCGGCAACTTCTCTGCGGATAGTTTTATCTGAAATGGATGTAAATATATCAAGATCGTAGGACCCGGCGCCGCCTTCGAGATTAAGTGTGTTTATATCGTATTCTTCATTAAGGTAATCGATGATATCGGCTATTTTATGCTGGGCAAACGGGTTGCAATGAGCATCCTGGATATGAATAATAACTTTGTCAGAATCGGCCTTATTGGAATACTTAACTTCGCCCAGATGTTCCGGGATGGTAAAAGCATCTATATTGAAGAACGTAAGAGGGGAAGGGGATGTCTGATCGATTAACGGACCTTTAGTATCGATTATTGCCCAAGCGTCCGTAAATACAAAACAAACAGAAAAGGCAGCTAAAACTATGCCTGTGACTATTTTTTTTGACGGTCTGCATATTCTTTTAATGAACGATATATTCATGACCAGGATCCTTGATATAACTTATTAAAATGCTAAAGAAAGTACATAAAAAAAAATGATTTTCCCATCCAGAAGCTATATAGGAGCATACTATTATCTGTCTTTTTATTGCATATACAAGTATTAGAAGTATGCAACAAAAGAAGAGAAAAGGCAAAAATAGCTAACTAGCTTTTTGAAACACTAATCAATTCGGGACGTTTCCCAGTTATGAAAGAAGGCGAAATAGTTCGTAGAGGGTAGTTCGGTGTTATGGGAAAGATCTAAATAGAACACTGCTATTAACAATCGACTATTTGGTAATATCTAACCTGGTTAACGATGCCAGGTAAAAGAACTGATCTTATGCTAACCTGGTAGCTTCTAACCAGGTTAGCATTTTTATTTTCACTTCTCAT
>JAHJBY010000067.1 GCA_018813285.1 Candidatus Omnitrophota bacterium | reverse complement strand
TGTCATTGCGAGCCCCGAAGGGGCGCGGCAATCCTAAGAAAGATTGCTTCGTCGCTATCGCTCCTCGCAATGACACAAGTCCGCTATCGCTCCTCGCCGACACAATGTCGGCGCACTCCGTTCGGCCTCGCATCCTTGGTGTCGTTGCATTCCACCCTGTGTGTCATTGTATCCCATCCCTGGTGTCATTGCGAGCCCCGAAGGGGCGCGGCAATCCTAAAAGAAAGATTGCTTCGTCGCTATCGCTCCTCGCAAAGACACAACGGTGGTTCACTTCGTTCAATGACACAAGACCGCTATCGCTCCTCGCCGACACAATGTCGGCGCACTCCGTTCGGCCTCGCATGACACAAGGCCGCTATCGCTCCTCGCATGACACAACGTCGTCTCACTTCGTTCAGCCTCGCATGACAACCGGACACAACGTCGCGAAGCTGTGTGTCATTGTATCCCATCCCTGGTGTCATTGCGAGCCCCGAAGGGGCGCGGCAATCCCCGCTTCCGCGGGGACGGTTCTATTTTTCACTCCTTACCCCTTACGACTTATGGCTTCTCTTCCAACTCCTTAATTCTTTTTTTAAGCTCTATCATTTTAAGCTCTCTTCCCACCATAAACGTATTTAGCTTCTCCACTGTTTCTGTCCTTTTTTCCAATTCCTGTTTTGCCTTTTGAACCTCATCATTTGTAGTCCGAAGTTCTTTGTTTATCGATGCTAACTCTTCTGACCTTTTCCTCTCAGTGTCTGCGGCGGCCGCCGCCGCTGATGCAAGTTCCTTCTCTTTTTGCATAAGCCGCCTTATCTGGCGCATATCATGGGCGATAATAACTATACCGATGATTCGTCGCGCGTCGCGCGTCGTGTGTATTGCGTCTTTATCCGCGTTCACCCGCGGCTCATACATCACCGAACCAGAAAGGCTAACCGGGATTTTTTCACCGCTTTTGGTCTTATAAGTCATCTCATAATCCTTAATAGAGCCTTCCTCTATCAGTCTTTTCATTCTAGTCCCCTTAAATGGCATAGCTTCTTCTTCTTCTTCTTCTGCAAAAATAGCATCAATGGGTTTTCCAATGAGCTCATTTTCTTTATAGCCTAAGAGGTCAGATGCAACTTTGTTGATGCTCCTTATCTTTCCACTCGGGTCAACAACGATTAAAGTATCGATCATACTTTTGATAATGTTATCAGTATAAAGTTTAGCTTCTGTCAGAGACGCTATAGCTCTTTCTTTTTCCGCTTTAAGCCTGTGCCGCTCAATCGATTTTTTTATTACCATGGGAAAAGTAGATAAATAACCTCTGGTTTTAGTGATATAATCATAGGCGCCAAGTTTCATTGCCTCAACGGCAATTTGCTCGTTTCCAGCCCCGGTTATCATAACTATCGGAACATCCTTGCCGCTTTCGTTTATTTCCCGGAGGACTTCCATACCGTTTATGTCCGGCAGATTATAATCAAGCAGAATAAGCGAATAATCCTTCTCGCGGGTTTTTCTCAAGGCCTCCTTACCCGAAGAAACAGCATCTATCTGGTAATCTTTCTCAAACTCCATTAATGCTTTCTTCATCAATTCCTGGTGGTCAGGATTATCTTCCACCAATAGGATGTTGATTTTGTTTTCCATTTTTATACCTCTCCTGTATTGGTCAGGTTCTGTCAAAATTTTTAAATCTTAATCTCTGCATTTTTAATACTTACAGAGGGGTTTTGATTTTTAAACCTGCATCCCACCCTGTGTGTCATTGCGAGCCCCGAAGGGGCGCGGCAATCTTAAAAGAGAGATTGCTTCGTCGCTATCGCTCCTCGCAATGACACAGAGTCTTGTCGCTCCTCGCAATGACACACGGCCTTCGGCTTCTCGCAATGGTAACAGAGTCTTGTCGCTCCTCGCAATGACACACGGCCTTCGGCTTCTCGCAATGGTAACAGAGTCTTGTCGCTCCTCGCATGACACAACATCTTTATCTTTCTTTTTTCATGCAATTATCTCTTTTCATGCTTGTTTTCCATTTTTATGCCTCTCCTGTATTTGTCAGTAGCCAGTAAAGTTTTATCTCTTTAACTACTTTCACAAATTCCTCGAATTTGATCGGTTTGGTAATAAGGGAATTAACCCCATTGGCGTAACTGCGGGCAATATCTCTTTCTTGGCTCGAAGTCGTAAGAACCACTACCGGAATTGTCTTAAGATTATCGTCCGCCTTGATCTTCTTAAGGACGTCTTCACCGCTTATTTTGGGCAGGTTTAAATCTAAAAGGATCAAACCCGGCCGAGGAGCTTTCAAGAGGTCGCTATACCCGCCCTGATGATAGAGAAAATCTAAAGCCTCCTGCCCGTCTTTAACCGCATAGATAGTGTTAATTACCCCTCCGTTATTCTTTAATTCTTTAACGATCAGTTCAGCATGATCAGGATTATCCTCAACCAATAAAATGTTCATTACTTCCTTTTTCATCTTATCAAACCTCCTTTTTTGGCAGTGTAAAGCAAAAAGTACTGCCCTTTCCCTTTTCCGACTCGAGCCAGATTTTACCGCCATGGTGTTCGATAATTTTCTTAACCGTACTCAGCCCCACGCCCGTTCCTTCGACGTCAACATCTTTGAGCCGCTGGAAAATCTCAAAAACCTTATCATGGTACCGCGGGTCGATACCGATACCGTTATCTTTGACATAAAACTGATAAAAATCATCTGCTCTGGTTTTAGCGCCGATTTCGATTTTTGGATTCTTTCGGTCCTTAGTAAACTTAATCGCGTTACTGATCAGGTTTTCAAAAACCTGCCTAACGCGGTCTTTATCTCCCCAAGGTTCGGGCAATGGCTCGGCAACAATAAATTCGATCCCTTCTTTAGACAACTGCCCGGTAAATTCTTCCTGAAGGCCTTTTGTAATCTTAAAAGTATCGATATAATCCAACCGGCCGATTACCCGTCCGACACGGGACAGCTCTAATAAGTCTTTAATCAAAGTCTCCATCTGCCCGATATTTGCCTGAATGCGTTGTAAATAATGCCGGCCTTCGGCGGCCAGTTTATCCTTATACTCATTAAGTAAACTGTACGCGAAACCTTCTATGCTGGCTAATGGCGCCTTTAAGTCGTGAGAAACAATATAGACAAAACTCTCAAGTTCCTTTGACTTGGCTCGTAAAAAATCCCTGGCCTGAGCCAACTCAAACTCTTTCTCTCTTCTCTGGGTTATTGCCTTGGAGATAATTATCCCCACCGCCGCCAGTAAAATCAGGGCAACAACGGATATAGTCCAAAAATAACCTTTAGCGATATCAATACCGGGGGTAGAAATGGGAAGAATTACTCCTAAACTTTCTAACAAGATCAGGCAAAGATAAGAGACGCTATAGATCATGACCAAGCTAATGACTCTCCTTAAAGAAAATATAGGCGCCGCCATGATAATAGGAACAAGGTAGATAAAGATAATAGTGCTTTTTATCTCACCGGAATAATGCAGTATAGAAGTTAAAACAAATGTATCCAAAACAGCAAATCTGAAGAATAGCCAATTAATGTTCCTGAATTTTTTATAATAACGCAGGCTGAGCACATTTATGAGAGGCAGAGAGACAAACAAAGAGCACATCATGCCGACTCGAAACTCAGGCCAGATCCGCGGCAGGAGAGCAACAACCACACTGCTTATGAGGAAACAATTAATTGCTCCCACTATCGTAGCGAGATTTAGATTATCGATTATCTCAACATCCTCTAACTGTTCGTAAGGCTTCATCTCATTTCCTTCCTCCATCTTTGACTTACCGCTTACAACTTACCACCCGTATGTAAACGTAACTCCGATGTCGTTTACTCTCTTTTTATAAACTATCCCGTCGGCTTCTCTTTTACCTTCGGCAAAAACATAACATAAATCTATGCTGAGATTCTTGTTGTTATAGCCTATTCCGCAGGTGTAAGCCTTAGAATCCGTATCCGCTATTAAAGTTAGGCTTGCCCCTTTATCCGGCACAGGCGAGGGGTCCAGATAAAAGCCGCCCCTAACAGCCCAATTATCACATAAATTGTATTCCCCGCCAAAGTGATAACGGTCGCTTACAACCCAATCCAAATCATAATTTTCATCTTGAAGCGCCCCTCCCGGGCTGTCATAATCAAACTCCCTTCTCATTTTAGTCCAGTCTGTTCTTGTCCAATCAGAAGTAAAGAGGAGTTTTTTTATCGGCCGAAAAGCCAAACCGATACCCCAAGTAGAAGCATAAGGAAAAGATTGGGTATAATTGCTGTTGCCATTTACCGCGGGAACTATGCTGTGGTTGACTTTAGCGCTGCCGTTTAATTCTATGTCCGCGCCGCTGCGATATACCCCGCCAATGCTTAATTTAGGATGAACCTTATAAAGAATACCCGCCATCCACTCACAGGCAAAACCATCCGCGTCAGAAGCGGCGCTGGTAGCATAGTTTAAAGCCGGCAAGGCCGCGCTGGTATAACTCTTATCTACCTCGAGCTTAGTCTTTCCGTACAGAAGATTAAGGCCTGCGCCTAAAGACAAATTAGGGAGAATCTTTCTTGCTATGGAAAAATTATTCACGATTATCCCTAACTCGCTTAAGTAAGAGCCCTTAATTTCAGCGCCATTAACTGTATCCTGAACCGTATCCTCCCAATCAGTGGTGCTTCCTACTTGGACATACATACCGCCGGCTAAAGTCCAATCTCCCATTTTATGATAACCGCCAAAACTGGGAAGGAGAACCTTTGATGTAACTTTAGTTTTGCTAAACTGAGCAGGCTCAACAGCAACACCTGGAATATTGTATACCCTAAAAAACACATCATTTCGATCCTTACTCATATCGGCAAAATTACCGTTAAATATAGAGTTGGAATCGTACTGATCCACTATCGGATAGGCCAGGTCAGCCCCTATTCCACTGCCTTCAAGCTGAGTAAGGCCGGCAGGGTTCCAGTAAATCGCCGTCCAATCATCGGCTAAACCAATACCTGTGCCGCCCATAGACACGTGCCTTCTACCGATACCCGGGCCTTCATAACCATCAGCGAACACCAAAGATGCCTGCCCCATTACAAAAATCCCCACCACCATCGAAATCAATACCTTCTTCATCTTTTCTCCTTTAGTTGGGAGTTCGTAGTCTCCGAACTCCCAACTCCGAACTCCCAACTCCGAACTCCGAACTCCCAACTCCGAACCCATAACTACGAACTAATTAACCAACACCCTCCCGCTCCACAAGAATATCAGAAGTCAGCATTCGCACCATGTGTAAAAACGCGTAAATATAGTCCCTGAAAGCCATGGTAAGTTTCGCGACCGCTATCTCTTTAGAATTTTTCTCCAGATTATCCATGGAAATTCGATTTTCCGAGTATTTGATTTCCTTCATAAAGGCATAATCTTCGCCGATTATTTCATTGGCGCGTTTTACTATCTGCGTGATAATCACTCTGCCCAGGATCGTACTTGTTTTTTCTACTATTGATTTGTTGAAAATGGCGTGAACCAGGGGGAAAAAATCTTCCCTGCCGGTTTCGCCGGCCACTTTGATCAGAGAATTGATGTAGTTCTGGTCCAGGAGTTTTTTGCCCCGTTTCGCGAACTCCACTTCTTTTGTTACAGTTTTCAGGCGATCAGCGAAATTATTCACGTCAAAAGGCTTGAACAGAAGGCTTTCCACACCGGCGTCAATAAGACCGACTATTTCTTTAACCCGCGTTCTGTAGATAAGAACAAAAAGGGAAATACCCGAGAAGTATGCATTCTCATTTATTGCGCGATGTAATTTTACCGCCGGGTCTATTGCATCCGTGTCGATGATCACACTGCCGAATTTTTCATTTAACAACAACGGCAAGACCTCCCGCGCGTCATCCACCGGCTTGACTTCGTAATTTTCCTCCTTAAGCCAGTTGACAAAGACCTCTCCCTGCTCCTTGTCCGGTTCCACCAGGATAACCTTCTCCATATTTCACTCCACGGGTAACTTGTAACAGATTGTTTATTTCATCAGTTTGCTCAATTCCTCTTCTTCATATTGCGTTACGCTTCGCGCGGCGCCGGTCATGATGCTCTCGACCCCCCTGAAAGGCTCGCTTACATGCATACCATCATTATCGATACTATACTCCCGGATCTCTTTTTCATGCCAGCTTCCGCGCAGCTTGATAACGGTCAATCCCCTTCTCATCTCACCGTGCATCTCTACATACCTCAAAATAATAATAGCATCGGTGAGAGTGGAAATGTGGGCCTCGGTAATAGATTCCCCTCCTAAAAGCGTTTTGGTAGTTGAGGTGAACATACCCGCTATCTCTTTCAATTTGGTATAACTTGAAAGGCTTATGACAAATTCCCTGAAGCTTCTTAAGGTCAAAACTCTCTCCATGGCGGAAAGTGAATCTATAACCAAACGATTAGGCTTAAACTCGTCCATCTCTTTCTTTATTGAGATAAGATGGTCTTCCGGGCCCATAGATTCCGGATAACGACAGACGATCTTAAGAAGTCCTTTTTTTATCCACTTTTCCAGATTCACCCCCCAACTTGTACCGTTCCTGACAAGCTGTTCCTTGGATTCTTCATAGGCAAACAAGAGACATTTCTCACCTCTACTGCACCCGCCATCTGCAAACAAGGTGGTCATCAGGGTCTTACCGGTGCCGGTCGGGCCCGAGACAAGGATTATGGAGTCCCTGAAAAACCCTCCGCCGGTCATCCTGTCTATGTCTTTATTGCCGGATGATATCCTTTTGGTAGAAGACTTCATGATAAGTTCCATGCCGGACAGGGGCAATATCTTAATTCCGTCGGAACTTATCGTAAAGGGGTATTCTCCCTTCTGGTGCATTGTCCCGCGGAACTTTAAGATCTCTACGGTCCGGCGCCTTCTCTCTTCGTCCAGAACATTCCTTATTACAATAACGTTGTCGGAAACAAACTCCTCAACGCCAAAACGGGCAATGGATCCATATTCCTCGAGCCGTTCGCTTGATATAACGGCGGTTACACCTTGCTTCTTCAGGGCCGCGGTGATCCTGAACAGTTCTCTTCTTATAATCCCCGTGTCTTTATACTGGGGAAATAACGCCGTGATAGAATCAACTACTACACGCTTGGCTTTGACCTTTTTTATAGCATAAAGTATCCTGGCTATTAATGCCCCAAAATCATATTCCCCTACTTCGGTTTTTTCGTATGGTGAAGGGGACGCGTCTACAAAAGCTAATTTATTTTTTTTGATCAGACCATTAAGATCCCATCCTAAACTCTTCACGTTTCTGATAATATCCCGGGGAGTCTCTTCAAAAGTAACAAAGACCCCGGACTCATTGTGTTTTTTATAACCCTGCCATAGAAATTCGGTGGCGAAAAGGGTTTTTCCGGAGCCGGAGGTCCCGGAAAGAAGGGTTGTTCTTCCTTTAGGGATCCCCCCCTCTGATATCACATCAAATCCTTCTATTCCGAAATCGATCTTTTTTATCGCTGAAAGATCCTTTTTTTTCGTCTTCTTCGTCTTCTTCATCTTCTTCATCTTGTCATCTCCTTTTGATTAGTTCGTAGTTCAGATTAGTCATGAGTTCGTAGTCTCCGAACTCCCAACTCCGAACTCCCAACTCCGAACTCCCAACTCCGAACTCACACCAGATCCAGCCCTATCAACACCTTCTCCTTGTCGCTCAGATCCCCGATCAGCCGTCTTATGGGGAGCGGCAGGACCCTGGAAAGCATCGGCGTGGCCAGTATCTTATCCTGCTCTGCCAATTGAGGATTTTTGATAACATCAATTATCCTGAGCTCATACATTCCTTTAAACTCCTCCGACAGGATCTTTTCCAGGCTTTTTATCGCCCTGACAGAATTCGGGGTTGATCCCGCCACATAGAGCTTTAATACGTATTTTCTTCCCACTTTTTTTCCTTTCTTTTTAATCGTCACTTCAGACCTCCTATTTTCTCAACAACAAAGACGCGTATTGCGCCATCACCTTCAAAAGCACCATCCGTGATTCAAATGTTGTTCTTTGGGTTTCCAGATCGCCCATAGTCCTTAACTGCGGAACTGTTTTTAAATGCATACTGACAATACCCTTAGGCGTTATACCGTATTCCATCAGCGTCTGACACAATTCCTCGACCAGCGGCTCATATACATTTAGGTCTTTGTTCTTTATGTAGAATTCCAAAATGCGCAGGTACCTGAGAGATATCTCCTCCGCCATACTTTTGGTCAGTTTTTTCTTCGAACGATCTTTATCTCCTCCACCCGTCGTCGGGCCCGCAAGGTGCTTCATGGCGCTGTTCTCAAGCTGCTCAAGTTTTTCCTTCTGAAGTTTTTCTCTTTTTCGCGCTTTTTCCAGTTCTTTGTTTTTTTCCTCAAGTTCCTGTTTGGCCATAAAAAGCTGCTGCGTGGTCTCCTGCAGGCTGCGGTTGGTCTCCAGCAGCAAACCTCTCTTTGTCTTCTTCATTATCGCTAATCTCCGCTAATTTTTAATTTGCTAATTGCCGCTAATCCGTCTTGCTTTCTCATAGATCCTGCGTCTGACATCTATCTTAGATCCACCGAAATTAACGATGTACCCTAATTTATAATCCGTACCTTTTAAATAATAATAGAGTTGAGTTTCATATAATTTAGGCATAAAATCTACTCCTTTTATCTCTACAACAATCTTTTTATCAACAACAAAATCTGGAGTATAATAACCTGCGTTTTTACTCTTGTATTTTATTAATATTCTCTTTTCTCCCTCATAGGAGATGCTTTGAAGATCAAATTCGGTCGCTAAGGCTTTATGATAAACTGATTCTTTAAAACCTGGCCCGAGCTGATTATAAACTTCATAAAAACAGCCCACAACCTTATAGGCTAAATCCTTATATATTAAATCATCTACATGCCTTTTATTAGCGGTCATTAGCGTTATCTTATTAGCGATAATTAGCGTTAATCAAAATTTTGTTTTTACGGTTACTATTTTTGTAGCTACACAAAACTCGACCGATCGGCCCTGCGTACCGCCGACGGCCTCTCCGACTATTTCTATCCCCTCTTTCTTGAGTTTTTCCCTCGCGCCCGCGATGTTCTTTTCGCCGATACTCGACTTGATGTTAGGGAACATATTCGATCCGCCGATAAGTTTCGCCTCAAGGTTCTCTTTTCTGGATCCGGCGGACGTCATTTTTGCCAGCATCATATCTACCGCGGCATCTATGTATCTGGTGTCTTTCATCCCTACTGCCTCCCCGGATGAACGAAGAGACAGCATGGCATGGGCCATCGCGCCGATCTTGTTTTTCAGATCGTAAAGCGTGATAATAATGCAGGAGCCGACACCTAAAGCCACCAGATGATCCTCGCTGTTCCTCGTTATGATCACGTCCCCTATTTTTGCTTCAATATCCGCCATCGTCACGCCTTTTTATCTTTTTGTCAGTCGGTATCCAGCTCTTTCGTGAACTCATCTATTTCTTCGATGCCGAAAATTAATATGATATTCCCGGGAGTGGAGGTTTCCCCGAAACTGAACCTTACCTCAATGATCAATGCCCTTTCTGATCTTTCGGCAAATTGCGCGATGATCTGCTCTACAACCGCGCCGAACATATCAAAAGTAAATTGAGGTAAATTTTCGACTATTTTGACCTTCAGCGTATTTGAAAAAATAGTCATGAAATTTCCGCAGATAATGTTGCCTACCTCTTTCAGCGCTGAAATGTCCAGTTCAGTTAATTTTTTGGTGCTCCCGACGGGTCTTTTGACCAGCATATCGGATAGAGCGTACGCGACATTTTCCGGGATCACGATAAGCGCGGCGCCCGCAACTTCTCCCGAGATCGGCATATATATGCCCCCGACTATTGTTTCGGGTCCGATGCCCGGCCAGGTCCTCTTGACATTCGTGATCTCCGCGCTGGAAACTTTTATGGTAACCTGGTTGTCGGAAAGCTTTGACAACGCGTCTGACGCGGCGCGAGCGGATTCATTTATCATCTTTTCTAATTTGATCTGTTTTTTTTCAACGTTTCCCATTGCCGCTCCCCCCTGTTATTGTTTGTGCCACTCGCCTATTTTTTCCCTTTTTGTAAGCATCAGATTCGCTACATCCAGGATCAATACAACTTCTCCGGAACCGATTATAGTGGAATTGCCAAAGTACTTATTTTCTTTTACCAGCCTGTTAAGGGGTTTGATGACTATTTCCTGCGTGCTCATAAAAGAGTCGACCACAAGCCCCAGCTTCTCTTCTCCCTTTTTAATGATCACTATGAGCTGTTGTTCCCCTTTCACCTGGCCGGCATCGCCCATGAGCGGGTCGAAAAGCATGTTTAATCTTGTTATCGGGATGTCTTCTTCGTCCAGAACGATCGCTTCATAGTTTAACATCCCCTTTATATCTTCTTTGTCCACGGTGACCAACCGCGCTATATTGACCAGCGGGATCGCGTAAGGTTTGCCCGAAACCTCGACAAAAAGAGTTTTGATAATAGCCAGCGTCAAGGGTATTTCTATGAAAAATTTTGTTCCGATGCCGGGGTTTGATACCGCTTTGATAGACCCGCCGATCGATTCGACCTTTGCCTTCACTATATCCATGCCGAATCCTCTGCCCGAAACCGCCGTAACCTGTTTTGTGGTGCTTACACCAAAAAAGATCGAATTGATTATTTCTTCTTCTGTCGCTCCCTGCGATATGACACCCTTCTTTATCGCTGTGTTCTTTATGTCTTCAATGCCCAGACCGGCCCCGTCATCGGAAACTTCGATCACGGCAAACCCTTTTTTTCTTTTGGCGGCCAGCCTTATAGTGGCCCGGGAAGGCTTGCCCGCCTTTCTTCGCACGTCCTGGGTTTCTATGCCATGGTCGACGGCATTTCTTATGAGATGCACTAAACTTTCGCCGATCTCGTCTATCACGCCCCTGTCCAGTTCTATATCGGCGCCCTCTATCTCAAGATCTATCTCTTTTTTCTGATCTTTAGCTAGATCCCTGACCATGCGCGGAAACCTGTCGAAAACAAATCCTATCGGGACCAGCCTCGACCCCATTATGTTGTACTGGATATCGGTTACTAGCCTTCCAAGAGCGTCCACTACGGCGGTAAGTCCAGGATTTTGAAGTTCCTTTTTGATCTGGTCGAGCTGCATTTTATTGATCAATAACTCTTCGGCTAAATTCATCAGAAGATCTAATTTCTGGACCTTAACCTCTATGCTCGTGATCTTATCGAGTACGGCCGCTTCATCCTTTGCTTCTGCCGATTTTTTAAGCGCAGCGGGCGCCTCTATTCCTCCGGTAACCACCCTTAATTTTTCCGTTATCCGGCCCATCTCAAGTTCTTCTTTGTCGATTGCGATCTCTTTCAGGCTTTTCTCAAGCATATCAAGAGCCTTAAAAAGTATGTCGATACACTTTTCAGGTTTTAATCCTTTTTTCCTTATCGCGTCTAACACGTCTTCGATCGAGTGGCATAACCCGGCGATGTTTTTGTACTCCATAGCTCCGGCCATACTTTTAAGGGTATGGACGTTGCGGAAAATATTCCCAACCAGCTCCGATTTGCCGGGGTGTTTCTCCAGCTTGAGAAGAAATTTGTTCATCGAAGCAATGTGCTCTTTCGCTTCGCTGCTATGAATAACGTCAAGCGTAATTTTTAAGATTTACTTCGTTCTTTGACATATTTCAACCTTGTGTGCATTTTTAATATGCATCCTTATTTTAAAATTTGTACTCTGCAAAAAGAGAAACTCGCTGCT
>JAHJBY010000066.1 GCA_018813285.1 Candidatus Omnitrophota bacterium | reverse complement strand
TCTCTTCTTTTTTTCTTTTCTACTCGATATTATCTTTGTCTTTCAATACGGGGCGAGTGCCTCACTCGTAACTAAAATCTTCATACATTCGGCGGCGCCCTTCACTATCGCTCCCCTCGCTTGCGCTCCCCTCGACTTCGCTCGGGACAAGCGGGACAAGCGGGACAGGCTAAACCCCACCGTTTACGGCGGGGATACATGTGCGCCGCCTCAGTATGAATCCCTACATGGAAACCCTGGGCTTCAGCCCGGGGAGTTGAAGGGATTCATTAAACGTCTGACTGGAGTGCTATTTTGCCGGTCCGGACGATCTCCACTATCCCGTACGGGCGCAAAAGCTCTACAAGGGCTTTTATGGTATGCGCGTCCCCGGTTTCTTCGATCGTCAGGGTCTTTTTACCGATATCCACCACCTCCGCGCCGGTCGTATTTGCTATCTCTATTATCTTCTCCCGGGAAGCGGTCTTGCCGGCCCGCACCTTGACAAGGATCATCTCTCTTTCAATAAAATCTTTTCCGGTAAGATCCTGCACTTTTATAACGTCAATAAGTTTATTCAGCTGCTTTTCCACCTGTTCAAGTACGCGCTCGTCTGCTTCTACGACAATGGTCATGCGTGAAACTTCCTGGTCTTCTGTCTCCCCGACGGCAAGGGAATCGATATTAAAACCACGCGCGCTGAAAAGGCTGGCGACTCGCGAGAGAACACCGAATTTATTTTCAACCAAAACCGATAATACAAACTTACTCATGTTTAACTCCTGCTTTTTTCACTCCATCAACCGGTTACTGATAAACACCATAAATGTTAACACCTTAATATTTCAAAATCACGCTAAACCATGAAGCATATTGCTGATAGATTCTCCGGCCGGCACCATGGGAAAAACATTTTCTTCTCTTTCGATCATGATATCAACAACAACCGGGCCTTCCGCGTCGAGAGCGGCTTTGATAACTCCGTCCACTTCTTCTTTTTTTGTCGCCCTTAAACCGATCGCGCCGTAGCTCTCCGCTAATTTCACGAAATCAGGGCAATAAAAATTAACATCTTCGGCTAAAACAGTAAAGGCGTATCTTTTTTCATAGAACAATTCCTGCCATTGACGAACCATGCCCAAGTATCCGTTATTCAGGATGATGATCTTAACCGGTATTTTATTAATAACGACCGTCGCCAGTTCCTGAATATTCATCTGAATACTGCCATCACCGGCTATATCGATAACAATGCTTTCAGGGCGTCCGACTTGGGCGCCCATCGCCGCGGGAAAACCATATCCCATGGTTCCAAGCCCGCCGCTTGAAAGCCAGGTCCTCGGCGACCTGAATTTATAGAACTGCGCCGTCCACATCTGATTTTGTCCGACTTCGGTGGCAATAACAACATCCTTACCTTCCGTTAAGGCCTGTATCCGTTCTATAACATACTGCGGTCTTATACTGCCATCTCCCTTGTAACACAACGGCAATTCCTTTTTCCACTCATCGACTTTTTTATGCCAGGCTTCGATATCCGGTTTTTTGACTATCCGGTTAAGCTCTTTTAGTATCTCATACGCGTCACCGACTATCGGTATATCCACCGCGATGTTCTTAGCGACACTCGCCGGATCGATATCAATATGGATCACGGTGGCTCCGGAAGCGAATGTATCTAATCGCCCGGTAACACGATCATCAAATCTTGCGCCGACCGCGATCAGGAGATCCGACTCCTGTATCGCGTGATTCGCGTAAGCAGTCCCATGCATCCCGAGCATACCAAGACTTAATGGATCATCTCCGGGAAAAGCACCGAGCCCCATCATCGTCATGGTGACCGGTATTCCTGTTTCCCTGGCAAATTTAGTTAGCTCTTCACTTGCCCCGGAAAGAATAACACCGCCGCCGGCGTATATAACGGGCCTTTTACTCTTTGATATCGCGTCAGCCACCTTATTTATTTGAAGGCTATGCCCTTTGTAAGTAGGATTATACCCGCGCAACTCAACGGTTTTGGGATACTTAAATTCCGCTTTCTGCAATTGCACATCCACCGGAAGATCGATAAGAACAGGGCCGGGCCTCCCGGTCCTTGCTATGTGAAAAGCTTCTTTAACAGTTCTCGCGAGATCGTTAATGTCCCTCGCCAGATAGTTATGCTTTGTAATCGGTCGTGTAATGCCGGCCATATCGGCTTCCTGGAACGCGTCATTCCCTATCAGGGATGACTTTACCTGTCCGGTTATCGCGACCATGGGGATCGAGTCCATGTGCGCGGTCGCGATGCCGGTAACAAGGTTGGTCGCGCCGGGCCCGGAAGTGGCAATGCAAACCCCTACCTTTCCTGTCACGCGGGCATATCCATCCGCGGCGTGGGCGGCACCCTGTTCGTGCCTGGTAAGAATGAAATTTATGGACTTTTCGCCATACATGGTATCCAAAAGCGGTATTACAGACCCGCCGGGATATCCAAAAATATCTGTCACGTTCTCTTCAATAAGGCTTTTAATAAGTATCTCAGCACCTGTGAACTTTGCCATCATTTCTCCGGTGGTTGCATAATATTATTTACTGTTGTCAAGATCAAGCGGCACACCGCCTCACGCCTGGTTATCAGTATATCCGCGTCGAGTATCAATGTCAAGTTTCCTGAATCTACCTTGAATCTATCAGGCTTTCATCCTTTTAGCATTGCGTATCGCGTTTAGTTTCTGGTTTCTGGTTTCTGGTTTTTAGAGTGTCTAT
>JAHJBY010000142.1 GCA_018813285.1 Candidatus Omnitrophota bacterium | reverse complement strand
CCGTTCAAGACCACCTGCCAGCTGATGATCGGCTACCAAGGAATGCTCGACATCGCCCGCCGGTCAGGGCTGGTGACGTCCATCTGGGGTCACGTGGTGCGCGAAGGCGACTACTTCGAGTGGGAGCTTGGGTTGGAACCCAAGATGGTCCACAAGCCGTCCAACCTGCAAGACCGCGAGGATAAGGCCATCACGCACGTCTACGCCGCGGCTCGCATGAAAGGTGGAGACACCATCTTCGATGTGCTCACCAAGGCGCAGGTCGACAAGCGGCGCAAGCGTTCTCGAGCGTCTGGCTCGGGCCCCTGGGTGACGGACTACGAGGCCATGGCTGTCAAGACCGCGGTGCGGGCGCTGTGGAAGTGGCTCCCCAAGAGCGCAGAGATGGCCAAAGCCGCGGCCATCGACGAGGCGCCAGAGATCGGCGAGCAGTCCGACGCATGGGACGCCGAGGTCACCGAGGCTCTGGAGAAGGAAGGGATTGCCGCCGAAGTGGATATCACCGACGGTGAGTTCGTGAACGAAGAGACGGGAGAGGTGCTGTCATGATGGAACCAGGGACGTACAGAGCGAAAGTTGTGGGGGCGGCTTTCGGATATTCCAACAGCGGCAAGGAGCAGATCGGCGTCAAGTTCGAAACCAAGCAAGGTGACATCATGTGGTACGGCTACTTCTCGCCGGCCGCGATGCCCTACACGCTCGAACGCCTCAAGACGTGCGGTCTACCAGACAACAACCTCATCAAGGCCGATGAGATGGTCGGCACCGAGGTTGACATCATCGTCGAGCACGAAGAGTACGACGGGAAGACACGGTTGAAGGTACAATGGATCAACCCCATCGGCGGTGGTGGAATGCGCAACCCCATGGACAGCGACTCACTGGCCGAGTTTGCTCGGCGGATCAAGGAGCAGGCAGATGGAGCAAAGAAGCGAAACGAAGCAGAGCGGCAAGCGTTGCTCGATGACGATGACATCGCTTTTTAGGGACGTCGCCACCCTCACCACCGGCGACCTCGACGAGATATCCCGCTGGCTCGGCCCCGGGCTCTTCGGCCGCTGTCAGTGGGAGATCATGTGCAACCCCGTAGAGCGAGACATCCGCTTTCTGCGGGTGCTACCATGCGGGTCAGGGCAACTACTGGAGGAAGTATGAAATTCTCGGACTTTTTGAAGGACCTCGACCACGGTCGAGTCGACGAGGCTTTGAGCGAACAGCTCGAAGCCGTGACTAGCGCCGTCCAAGAGACGGCACAACCAGGCTCTGTCACGCTCACGCTGAGCATTTCGAAAGAGGGAATGCACGCGGCGGTGAACGTGAAGAGCCAGCAGAAGATCCCAACGCATCCGATGCACGGAACGCTGTTCTACTGGGACGACAAGAATCCCGGGCGGCTGCGCCGGGATGACCCGCGGCAACTGCAAATCAAGGAGCTTGCCCCGCGTGAGCTGAAGGAGGTCGACTGATGGCACTCGTATTCGACAAGGAAGTCACGGCAGCGGTGCAGGCGGGCACCGAAGCTGCTCACGTCGAAAGCCGGATCTACACCATCGAGGGCGTGCCTGTCGTTCTGCTCAACCAGGGCCAATCGCTTTCCGTCCCGGCGGACGTCATGAAGTGCATCGTGGCCAGCAAACCAGGGCCAAGACGTCGCGTCGGCACCTCGGCACATCAGGACCTCGGCTCGTTCATCGAGCACGTCAACCGATTCAAGTCGGAGCACACGACGCTTTGGGCGCTGCTCGACGAGCCCACCATCACCGCAGTGTACGACTACCATCCAGCGGGGCCCGATACGAACGCGACGCAATGGTGTGCGCACAAAGCGATCTACTCATGCCCACTGGCCAACGAGTGGACGACGTGGACACAGGGCAGCGGTCGCTCGATGGCTCAGGAGGCGTTTGCCGAGTTCGTCGAGGACCATCTCGAAGACCTCACCAGCGGCGAGGGGTTTCCAGACCCGATGGCGATTCTGGAGATGTCACGCGATCTGAAGGTCCACACCAAGGGCCGGTTCGAGCGCAAGTTCAACAAGACCACGGGCGAGTATCACCTGGTGTGCTCGCAGGAGAACGAATCCTCGTCGACTGCCATCCCTCGCGCGTTTCTACTGGCCATCCCGATCTTCAAGGGCGGCGAGCTGTACAAGGTCGAAGCGAGGATGAGACTCAGCATCCATGACGGTGCAGCGTACCTGGTCTACAAGCTCCACCGCTCGGACGAGCTACTTCGAGCAGCGTTCAAGGACGTCATGGACGTCGTCGCTGAGAAGACTGGTGTTCCGCTGTTCGTGGGGTCGCCGGAGTAGCTCCTTGGGGAGCCTGGACGCACCACCGCCGAGTGTGCGGGACTATGTTGACAGAGTAATATTCTGTTGCTCGACCTACGAGCGTGTTTCGCGCGGTGCGAAATCGGGAATCGAACCCTAGCTTGTGAGTCCCACACTGCCGGCGACGGCAACTCTGAGGCTACCCGCGCTTCTCGGCCTTGTCAACGTCCGCCATAATCGCCTCAAGGTCATCACCCTCGCCGGCCATCACTCCGCGGGAGAGCTCGTAGAGCCGGGTAGCCTCGGATGCTGACAGGACAGCATACGGCCGCGGGAACTCGATGAACCCAAGCAAGTCTTCGTTGTCGTAGCGCCGGTCGCTAAATCTCCAGCGGTTCTGTTCATTACCGCCCAGCGTCACGAAGGAACTGTTGCCTGCGTGCACAACACGAGCCACGTGGCGTTTCCACCCGCCTCCACGGTCGAGGATGCACACATCGCCGGGAGCTGGAACCCATCCGCCATCTAGCACCAGCGCCTTGGGCCTCCAGAGCCCGGAAGCCTTCGCGTCGTTCTCGAGCTCGAATCCTGAGCAGCGGTAGGCTGTCGGCGCGACCTCATCATCGAGCAGCACGGCATAGGTGGCGGCGCAGCATGCCACGGCGCACCAGTGACCCTTGCGTAGCCCGAGCTTCACCTCTTGGCCCTTGATGACCCTGGTGGCCGGTGCGAAGTACTCGCGGATGCGCTTGCCTGTTGACGAGCCGAGCGGCTCCTCGCAGACACCGTCCTGTTCCTCGAGCTTCGACCACTCTAGGGCTCGTTCACCCAGCGTTAGATCAGTCATGACTCCTCCACCCCAGGCTGCCTCCACCCCGGCAGCACCCCTCCCACGAGCGCTGCTACATCTCCCCCGTGGGCTCCCCTGAGCACGTCTCTGAACAGCGCGGCTTTGCCGTCAATACAGCAGTCTGAGGTGACCCAGCGGCCCAACTGGGAGTAGTCGCTGTGGCTGAGTCCGTGTCCGAACATAAGCGGCTGCACGGGCTTGCCGGCCAGCGTGTGCCAGCCATAGTTAGCTGCACGTTTCCCTTTTCGCGACTTGTCCCATAGCCCAATGGCGAGCACCCAATCCTTGCCCTCGGAGGCCACAAGCCCAGGTTGCTCGCGTAGCTCTGCGTCGATAGCCTCGTCGTTGCGCTTCCAGGCCGTCACGCGGGCCATGTCTGGCGCCGGGCCACCGTGACCATCACCGATGGTGTGCGGGTGGAGGCGGACATCTGCCTGCCCCCAGATGGCATCCACGATGGTCGGTGTGAGCAGGTGGGCATCAAGCCAATCGGCGACCATCTGCTGACCACGCGGGGTGTAGCGCAGACGTCGGCCCTCCACCTTGGCTGCACGCTCCGACACCACTAGCGTGAGCGGACCTATTTGAAGCCGCCACCAGCGGTGCTCGACCAGGCCGAACTTGTGGGCGTCGAGGATGTATTCGTCCTGGGTTGGACCAGGTGTTGGCGGAATGTTCTGCCAAAACCGTGTCATTTTTTGCCCTCCTCCTCAACGAGCTCCGTTCCCACCCATCTGGGCTCAGCGGTCGGCTCGATTTCTGGAACGCCCCCGTCCTCCTTCATGCGCCGATGGAGGGTTTCCCCGTAGACCCGAATGAACGTTCCTTCTTGGACGATGCCGCGGCGCTCAGCCTCGAAGAGCACCGCTCGGTGGATGCCCTCGGCCACGTTGGCGGCCAGAAAGGCTGTCGGGTCGAAGTCGTCCGGCATCTTGCCGATGAGTTCGAAGAGCCTCGCTTTGGCCAAAGCGGCGTTGAGGTCTGCGTCGATGACCTCGATGGCTGCCCGCTCGACCTCGGCTATCCAGCCACGAAACTTCCGTGGTGCTCGACCACCAGCGAAGTAGCGCATGGCCACGAACGCCATCAAGCCAGCCCCAGCCCCCATGAACAGCGTCATGAACACCGCCCACATGGGGGCTTCCCAGGCCTCCACCTATGCCTCCAGGACGACCGCTGCGCCCCCGTCGGCGGTCCGGTTGACTCTGGCCCTGGTCTGGAAGTCGAGGGCGTCTGTGGGCAGCTGGAGGCCCCTGGCGGCGGCAAGCTCGTAGGCCCTGCGACGGATGGCCTGGTCCACCTGCTCCTGGGTGAGTGTCACCGAGAAGCCGAAGGATGTCTGCCTAGCTGTTACCGGCGCTTGCGTGCGAGGCGGATGAGGTGGCGGCGGTATCGAATGATGTCCTGGACTGGTTTGGGGGTCGGCAGGTCCCGCCATCTGCCCCGAGAGTCCCGCTTCTGGTTGCACCACACCGTTGGGGGACGGCTGTATCCCCCGTAACCGCTGATCCAACGGGCCATGAGTGCTGGCCGTCCCGTCTTCTGTTTGCATGTTGCCCACCATTTCTCTATCTGCGCCATGGTTTGACGCAGGTTGTATTCCGGGTCGAATAGAGCCTGTCTGGTCCGTAGGCAGTCGCGTCCAGGGTTGCCGATTGGGTCCGGGTCGGTCCGACATGCGCCGTAGTACTGGTAATGGATCTGACCGAGCCCGATGGCGCGGCCACCGTCGCCCACAGCTCCCGGACGCCACCGGCTTTCGTGATGCACCAGTGCGACCAACGTGAACGGGTCGCAGTCAGCTCGTTTGCACTCCTGCTGCACGATGCGGGCGTAGCGGGCCTTCGTTTCGTGGGGCATCCCTGGCTGACTGAGGCCGATGGCCCACGCCAACACCGCAACCGACCGGATCACTCTGCGTTTTCCACTTTCAGTGCGAAGAGCTTCGCCTTGAGCAGACGGTTCCAGCCGCGAAAGATGTGAACTGGATCATCGTCACCCGGCACATAGGCCTCGACGGTTTTGTCGGTTTCGACGAGGATGACAGCGTCAGGATTTTCCGCTCTCGTCTGCAGCAGCGTCTCCTGGTCCTTGATCGTCAGCATTCTTTTTGCCTCCCAGAATCTCGTTGCCTCCGAGTAGCCCCTCGATGACGGCGTCGTGTGTGCCCATGGCGGTGGCTGCTCCCAGCATACCCTGAGCCAGGGCCTGCTGCCATGGGACGCCTCGAGCGTAGGTGTCGACGGCTGCGGCCACGCCGCCGAGCACCACCGCGATGATGGGGCGGTAGCGCGCCGGGATACGCTTGCCGAGAGAGCCTGTCTTGAGCAACCGGATTACCAGGTGGATGGCGGCTGCGATGATGAGTAGCGTCTGAACGTCCATTACCGTCGTCCCTTCGTGATGTGGTCGAGGATTTCATCGACTCCTCGCTGGAGCCCTTTCACGTCCTTCTTGACCTCGCGCACGTCGTCTTTGACCTCACCGAGTTGGCGTCCATAATCGTTGAGACGCATGCCTTGTGCCTCTTGCCGGTCGTGCAGGATTCCGAAATCGGCTTGATTGGAGGGAGGCGGAGGTAGACTGTTGTGCTTCTTTACTACCTTCTCAATGACGGTCTCGATGTCATGCTTCGAGATGGGGGTTGACCCACCGTTGCGCGCCTTGCGCCACTCGCGATTGAGCAGCATCGCAGCGATGATGATGACGATGCTCGGCGCTAGTGTGGGGGCCAGGTTGATGAGCTCTTGCATGATACCTCAGCTGTAGATGACGTGGACCATGGCGGTGCTGGCGAACCCCCCGTTGCCCGTGTGATAGAAGCGCGCTCCATAGAGCTTTCGACCTGTTACCGTTCCACCCACAGTCAAGTCGACATCAGCCGTGAGGTACTCATAGTTGGTACTCACGGCGCCATTGATGGATACCTCTGAACCAGCAATGTAGGCGTTGTCCGTCAAGTTGTAGAGTTGAGCGTACACCACAGAGCCGGCGTCTACGGCCTTGATCACCACCTCCCACCTAAAGGTACGTTTACCAGGGGCGGAGTCGCTCACATCGATTGGAAGATACGAGCCCTGCGTCGTGTAAGACGTGGTTGTGGCCTCGATATCGGTCATGAACTGATAGATGTGCTGCGCATGCTTCGGCAGGCACTCGTCATCCCCGGAGTAGCACGTGATGGATCCGGTAGCCGTCACTCCATCGCCGGCCTTGAGGTCCAAACCAGCGCCGATGGTCGTAGTGCTGCTACTGGCCTGGATGGCTAGATTGGGTCGCGTACCGGTGCCATTCGCGACGCTGATGGTTGGCGTGGAGACCCCCGCGTTGAACCGCATGTCGACGTTCAAGTCAAGGCGCGAAGAGTTCAACTCCATGTAGTCAGAGGCACCCCCGTCGGCATTGGTGTTGATATACCACCGATGATGGACGGCTGATTTTACGTAGACACAATTCGACTCATACCCAATGCAAAATCCGTTGCTGGCATCAAGACGATCTTCGTAGAAGCTGAGTTTGTCCTCACTCGCCCCTGGGAAATACATCTGACCAGCAACGTACAGGGTATCGTTATTTAGCCTCATCCTGACGCCTGGACTGCCCGTAGCTCCAGCTGTCCACCACTCGAATTGCGATCTTGCTCCGGCCCCGAAAGTATCCAATGCTTTTACAAAACAGTATGCGGAGTCAATGTGAGCAGATCCATTCCATCCGCTATAAACAGTGCGGCCAACATCATCGTTTGCTGCTACCGCTACCTTTGACGCTATCGTCCCACGCGAGGCATAGAATTGTAGCTTGCTTTGAGTGGCCGAATTATCGTAGGTAGCCAGCGTCATCGTTAGCGGAGTGTCATCCTTGTCAATAAAGACATCGCCTGACACCCGTAGACGCTCTGACCCCATCTGCGTCGTCGCTCCAATGACGACATCTTCTGATGCGCCGTCCGCCGGATAGATGAACGCGCCACCGTCGGTCCATTCACCACCCAGATCATCTGTGTGAGCCACGTTCCGTGCCGAGCCACCGACGTACATCTGGAGGCGCCCTGTCGTCGTGTCCATGCCGACTTCGCCAAGCGCCTGTGGCACAGAGCTCGCCGCCCAGTTGATACGATTGGACGACATGCTCAGTCCGAAATCGTACCCATCGAAGACGACGATGCCGGACATTGAAGACAGCGCACCACCATGTGTCGAAGGCGGCATGATAACAATAGCAGCTAGTCCAGTACCATCCTCATCGCCATCCTGCTGCTCGCAGCCCACCGACAAAGTTGCCACGACGTTGGTTCCGGTCAGCGGGTCGCCACCATGTGCTTGACGGTCCATGTTGACCGACATGACAGTGGTGTAGTTGACGTCTTCCAACGCCGCTTCGACGGAGATAGCTGAATTTTCGGCGGCAGCGGGAGCCGTCGTTGCCTTGAATTCAACACACGGACTAGCCGGGGTCGTCGTGGTGTCCCACTTCAGGTAGGCGTCGTCGTCCGCTCCGAGATAGTGATACTGGTCGTCTCCGAGATGAGTATCCCCGGTGATGGTGACATCAGTTGCGTTCAGTTCAACCGTTGCGCCCTTGACCTTGAGGGTGTCCTCGGTGCTGACCCAATAGATTAGGGCGTCGCCCACGGGGTCGTTGCCGAGGTGAATTGGCAGGTCGTCACCCACATGGAGGCCAATATCGTAGCCTAGGCCACCATCCACCACGAATGCCGCAAGGCCAGCATCACCCACATCAGCATCATCCACCTGGGCCGCGGCAAATGCCGCAATCATGGAGCCGGTTTGATCGTCCGCATGCTCCTTTGGTGCAGCTGCAACACAGGCTATTTGTTTTCCGGCCGCCGCACCTGCCGAACGGTCCATAAACGAAAGCAGCACTGTGACCGATTCGTCACCGATAGACCGAGAAAACAGGGACTCGCCTGCACATCTGAGGACCTCGGTCGAAAACTGGTCATCGCCGATCCACACGCCAGCAACACGCACCGAATCTGTCGATTCGTTGTGATTCGTGACCTTACCAGAGGCGATCTTGAGAAGCTGTGTTTTTGCCACGTGTCACTCCGTCAGTCGGATTTCGGCTTTCTCGAAGTCGATGAACCAGAGACGCTCAGGGTCTTGACCGGCTTGTCGAACGATGGTCTTGATGCGACCATTCTTCTTCTCGCGTTCCTCGGCGCGCTGCTTCAGCAGCTGGATGTTGCGCTGCTGCAATACGAACCGCTGCTCCTCGTTGTCGGCAATCGCGTCGTTGAGTCTGCTCATGTTGCTGAGCGCTTGTTTGACGAACGCGACGTCCTCTGCGGTTGCCTGGACGACAGGCGCGGGAGGATGTTCGACTGGATGTTCGACTGGAGGCAGTCCCAAAACAGGTGCCACGGGAGCCACAGGTTGCGTGTTCTTCTT
>JAHJBY010000139.1 GCA_018813285.1 Candidatus Omnitrophota bacterium | reverse complement strand
GTGGTTGGGTCTTCGACCGGCTCGCTGTCCGAGTACGGTCCGCCGTAGGTGCTGATGGTTGCGTTGAGCATGCTAGGCCCTCACGAAGGCGATGTTGCGTGGAACGAGAATTTTTGGTGGGTCGGCAGTCACGAGGGGAATGCTTGGCGTCGTCAGCGATGGGCCGGATGGTCCGGTTCCGCTTTCGACCCGCAGCGCATATTGCAGGTCTAGAATTTCCGGTTGTCCGTTCATGACTGCGTTGAGCTGTACGCTGGTCAAAGCGTAGGGGCTCGTGATGTCCGGGGGCGGGTGACGAAGCGAGCGGGGGATGAGGTCGATATTTTTTGTCTTCTCGCCGGGCCCTAGTAGCCGTGTTGCAGTGTAGAATGATGTGGCGTAGTCAGAAATGTTCTGACATGCGGCGCTTAGAAACATCCCAACATCAATAGGTCCCAGCGGTGCACCAATCTTGATGTCCACTACATCGATAGGAGGGGGCACTACAGACTGCACCGCTGTAACCGTGTAAGTGTTCATGACTGCATCCACAGGATTCCAAAGCGCAACATGTGCTCCAATCTGCGGTTCTATACCTCCAGGGATTTCCACCCGCATCCATCCGAACGGAAAGCCAATAATGTGACCAAATCCTGGAGAAGCAGGCCACGGCTGTGCGTCCAACCACCCGCCGCCTGCGCCACCTGCGTGCGTTGGCAGCGGCACGTCGAGATGCATCACCACGTCCACAAGCTCCGGGTCGACGGTGGTCACGTTGATGCTGCTGTGCCCCGGCATGAGGGAGGCCACGTAGGCGGCCACTTCGTTGACCACCGCTGACGATAGCGAATGGTCATCCACGCGAGACGAGATGGCGATGTCGTAGGAGGCGGGGCCCCTGATGGCAGCGTAGACGAAAGCGTCGTCCACGGCAGCGCTGGCATCCTCGGACCACTCGCGATTATTGGCCGAGTTGCCGCCTACACCAGGAAAGCTCAGGTGCTCTAGCAGCCGTTGGCGCAGCTCCTCATAGGTGTCTTCGTCGGAACCGCCGGTGAGCCCTTCAGAATCGACCCTGGCCACCTGCTGCATGTTGCCGATGGCGGCCGACTCCCAGGTGACGATGGCGTTGGGGTCCTGGTCGGTCGAGGCGCCCTGCTCGACGGCTTCCACCTCGACCGTATCGGTTGGGCCGGTCACCGTCGTGGCAGCGATGGTTTGGTACTTGTGACCGTCTACGGCCACGCACTGAAAGCCCGAAGGGATGACCGCGGCCCCGGACAAGGTGACGACGATGAAGCCCTTGGCGCCCGTGGCGGGGCGACGCTCGACGCCGAAGATGCCAGCCTGCTCTTCGAGGTAGGTGCCCGTCGAGTTGAGCGGCGAGCTCATGGCGAAGGCGATCATGTTGTTCGCCACGCTGGTCGAGTAGCGGTACGAGATGCCTTCGGAGCGGATGTAGTGGTCGGAGCCCGGCAGCACGTTCGCCGCGATGCCTCGCCGCATGTTGGCGAGCTTGATCGAGCGCAGGATGGCGTCGCGGATTTGAGCCGGCGTCGGGTAGTACAGGTTGCCAACTTCGGGGAGCGCCATCTAAACCTCGATGTCCTCGGTGAGACCAGACTGGTAGTTGTAGAAGGTGACGTGCAGGTAGGTGTTGCCCGCCTCCCACCTCGCCTCCATGGTCTCGAGGCGAATGGCCGGCTCAGGCGGCTGCGTCAGCAGGATGAGAGCAGTCCGGACGCGGCTTTTCAGGTCGTTGTCGAAGTCCTTGCCAACAAGCTTGGGCATCTCGAAGTTGTAGGCCAGCAGCAGGTAGATCCGCTGGTGGACGTCGTCCATGGGCGCGAACTCGCCCGTCTCTGCATCGATGATGTAGCGACCGTCCTTGTCGATGTACCGCGAGCTGTGGATGGGCGCAGTCAGCTCACCCGGCAGGATGGCCAGTGGAAGGCCGTAGGGACCGACACCGTAGGGACCTACACCGAAGGGCATGTTAGAGCTCGGGGGGGCATTCGAAACTGATGGAGGGGAGCGATGGGAGTGGTGGGAACGGAATGCTGAGGCCGAAGCTGAACGTGAAGCTCGGCAACGAAAGTCCTGGGATACTGGGTAACGTGATGGATGGCAGAGACGGAAGCGGAGGGAATGGAATGCTCAGACCGAAGCTGAACGTGAAGCTCGGAAGTGAAAGCCCCGGAATGACCGGTAGTGTGATTGATGGCAGCGACGGAAGGGGAGGAAACGGGATGCTCAGGCCGAAGCTGAAGTTGAAAAACGGGAAGTTGCATAGACTCACGGAGCAACTTTCCAGGTTCCAGACGAAAACCCAGGGACTGGACCAAAAGCTATTCCAACAGGATACGGAGGCGGAGGACTCGCAGGATTTGGAACAATTGCAATTGCTGCACCCAGATGACCGCCTTTGGTATTGACGGCCATATATCCGCCAGTGAATGTGATGCTTTTTTCATCCATCTCCAGCACGGGACCCCCCTGGACACCGATAGTGATCTTTTTTTCGGCCATAGTGAAGGCACAACCGGCTCCCGTGATGCTGATGGTGCCGTCCTTGCCTGAAAGATCAATCATCATCCCTTCGCCCTCTGTCGGACTTCCAGATTTCAGATCTTTCGTAAACAATGTCAGTCCAGAACGCTCCTTTTTGAGAAAAAACCGCGCCTCGCAGTTCGATACGATAGCCCGGTCGCCCTCGCCGAGCTCGGCCACGAACTCGGTGAATCGATTGTCGCGGGTGGCGATGACCTTCTTGTTGTTGCCGTCCTGCAGGTAGAGGGCCTGGCAGGCGCCGTCTTCGGGGCCGCTGTCACCTGGGTCGTTGGGTCGGCTGATGAAGCCGTCGAGGCCCCAGTAGCCCACGTTGGCAGCGATTCCGGAGCTGCCGCGGGCATCTCCGAGGTTGAGCCGCACCTCCTTCGTCTCCTCGTCGAGCGTGCTCAGAGTCACGTCCGCGGTGCCGATGAGGTGCTCAGCGAAGGGCATAATGGATTCTCATGGGGCTTGTGAGAAGAAGTACTTGGTGAGGTCGAGCCACTGAATGGCGTTGTCCGCCGGAAACTTCTTGCGCTGCACGAACAGGTAGACGAACTTGAAAAGCTCGATTTGGTCGTCCATGGTCGGAACGGCCGGGAACTTCGCGGCGCCCACCGGGCTGTACTCGATGTTGACGATGCTGGAGTAGGTGTTCACACCTGGAGTCGGATGACTGATGGAGAGGTACTGGTGGTCCGGCAGATCGCTCTTCTGCTCCAAATACCACGTGTACTCGCTCACTCCGTACGTCGTATCGGCAGCACCACCGTTTACTTCGCCCACTACCGGCCACACCAGCAACGGCTTGGTCACTGTGAGGTCAGTGAACGGCGATGGGGGCGGCGTCCAGCCGCCGGGCGTCAGGTGATACGGCCAAAGCTCGTACCCGTGCTTGCCCTTGATGCCGCCCGAGACGTCGAAGGCAGCACGCATGGTGGTGTAGTCGGAGAGGATCATCCGCTGGGTGCCTCCCCGATCATGAACCAACCCTTGGGTAGCAGCTTCAAGTCGGTCGTCTGGCCACCGTTACGGTCGAGCTTCAGAGTGCGCTCGAGCACCCACATGTCCTCGTTGAGGCCGATCTGGGGGATCTGAACATTGCAGATGGTGTCGATGGTCCAGACGCGTCCACTTGCAGACACGAAGCCCGGAACGGTGCCGGTGATGTTGAAGGCTCTTGGTGCCCGCAGCCCGAACATGAGCATTGCCAGGTTCTTCGCCTGCTGTACATCACGAGCGCTCTTGTCTTTGATGTACAGAGGCTTGAATCGGAATGGCGCGAACACCCCGGGGATCTCCCCGTAGTAGTACGTCAGTTGGACATTCCCCGCTTGATACAGTTGATGATGCGGATTGCCAATGAAGGTGTTGAACTCGTCGTCTAGCACTTCCACCTGCGGTGGCGGGACTCCTGGGGCCGCTTTCTCGTATGCCTTATCCACCACCGGCTGCATCACAACCTTCCCCTCCACGCACATTGCGACCTCTGGCTCGCTGGTGCGCTTTTGCCCCTTCTTGTCCGACGACTCGCCACGAACGATGATGGTGCCGTATTGCTCGTTGTTGCTGTCCGTGATGGTAAGGTTGTCCATGAACAGATCGGTGTCTGCGTCGTTGCCAGAAGGAGGAAGGGCCACGTTGTAGGCCACCGGCTGCTTGTAGTGAGGGCGGCTCAGGATGAGGTAGCCGTCGTATTGCTGCCGCAACACGGCTCCCAGCCTCGTGATGAGCCTGGCGAGGTAGGTGTAGGCTTTCTCGTTCTGGTGCGGGTTGGCCTGCCCCACCTTCAGCTCTTCGACCTTCACGAGGTCCTGGACATCGCCACCGAGTGCCTTGCCAGTCATCACATTGACCGTCGAGTCCCATCTATCTTCGGCGGTCACAAATAGGCCGTACTCGTTGGCGATACGTTGAACGAGACCTACCGCACGAGTATCCGTTATCGTGTCGATGGTAAAGTTGGGGTCGACGCACGAGTCGTACAAGATCGAGATCGGCCAGTTTCCCTGTAGCCGAATCACGCCACCCCCGTCCCGACTGAACGTGGTTGTCTTGGTCTGAATGAGACCTAGCTGCTGGATGTGCCCGTTGACCTTGATGAGCACCATGTCGCCCTTTTGCAGGGTCTCGTAGTAGCGCTCGAACTCGTCCTCTCCCGGCCTGGTCTCGAAGTCGAAGGAGCCCAACGGGTCATCGAATGAATCGCGAATCGTGAACGTCGTCCACCGGTTGAACGGCTTGTCCGACGCGCCGTGAAACATCTCGACGTAGGACGTGGGCTCGCGCTCGGAGGTCGTCATCCCCTAATCCGCTTCGATGGCAACGGTTGATTCGTTTCCACCTTCTTGGTGCGCTGAACGATGTAGTACACCATCAC
>JAHJBY010000065.1 GCA_018813285.1 Candidatus Omnitrophota bacterium | reverse complement strand
GTAACGCGCCGGACAGGCGAAAAAATGGCGATAATACGTCTTGAAGATCTGAACAATTTCATAGAAGTTCTCGTGTTTCCGAAAACCTACGAAGTCGCGGCTTCCGCTATCAAAGAAGACGCGCTTGTATACGTGGATGGGCGGTTGAACCTGCGGGAGGAAACTCCAAAGATCGTTGCCGAAAGCATCATACCGCTTGAAAAAGTCAAGGAATTGTTCACTAAAGCTGTTGTTGTAAAGTTGACGACCATTGGCCTTGAAAAAGTCATGATGTCAAAAGTGAAATTTCTCATACAAAAACACAGTGGTAAGGTTCCGGTATACATCGACCTGCTTGCGCCCGAGGGCCGAAAGGTCAGGCTTTCGACCGGGGAAGATCTCGCGGTTACGCCGAAATCTGAATTTTTGAATGACATGGAAGCATTAGTGGGAGCCGGGAACGTTAAATTTATCACGAAATAAAAGATTTATTGTTTGGGTGTTGACATAGGTTATAACTAGTGTTAGCATAACAACTTATACAATGAGTTGTCGCGCGGACGGCAGTTTTGATCGGATCTCACTAAAAAGGAGGGTTGAGTTCATGACTAAAAAGGACATTATCACAAGGATCTCGGCAGAGACGGGATTAAAACAGATCGATGTAAAAGAAGTTGTTCAGCGTACTTTTGACATAATAGTCGAAAGTCTTTCCCGCGGGAAGAAGGTGGAGCTCAGGAACTTCGGGATACTGAAAGTGAAAACGAGAAAAGGACGTATGGGACGAAATCCCAGGACCGGTGACAGTGTGGCCATTCCGGATAAGAAAGTTGTAAATTTTAAGCCAGGTATGAAGATGAAACTGGATGTGAAGGAAAATGTCTAAATACCGGGCGCTTAGAGGCATGCCTGATATACTCCCAGGCGAAGCCGATATATTTTTTCAAATAGAAAACAAAGCCAGAGAAGTGTTCAACCTCTTTGAGTTCTCCGAGATACGCACGCCTATGCTTGAAGAGACGGAGGTTTTTACCAGAAGCATCGGCGAAGATACGGATATTGTTGAGAAAGAAATGTATTCTTTTTCAGACAGAGGCGGGAAGAATATCTCTTTGCGGCCGGAAGGAACGGCTTCCATTATTCGGGCTTACATCCAACACGGACTAAAGAACGCGCATGATATTCTCAAACTTTTTTACATCGGTCCAATGTTCAGGGCAGAGAGGCCCCAGAAGGGCAGGCTAAGACAGTTCCATCAGATCGGTGCCGAAATTATCGGCGCTTCAGATCCTGTCATTGATGTAGAACTCATACTCAATGCTAAAGCGGTGCTGGAAAATATCGGTGTCCGGGATTTTGAAATAGGTTTAAACACTCTCGGATGCGCCAAAGATCGTACAGAGTACAAAGAGAAATTAAAAAGTTTTCTTTCCGGAAAAGTGTCAGAACTTTGTGAGAATTGCAGACGCAGACTTTCTACTAACGTGCTTCGTGTGTTTGATTGTAAGAGCCGGGGCTGCAAGGCAGTAGTCGAACAGGCTCCCGTCATATTGGATGAACTTTGCGGAAAATGCCGCGTAAGTTATGAAGATCTACTGGGAATGCTTAAAAAAACAGTGGTAAACGTTAAACAGAGGACAGATCTTGTCAGAGGACTGGACTATTATACGGGCCCGATATTCGAGATAACACATCCGTTACTTGGCGCGCAGGACGCTATTGCCGCGGGTGGCAGGTATGACGTCCTTACCAGACAAATGGGGGGTCCTGATGTGGGGGCGACGGGGTATTCAATAGGAATAGAAAGGCTTCTTTTAGCTATTGAAGGAGACTTGCGACCGCGAGAAGACGGCGTTTTGGTCATTGCTGTTGACGCGGATTCCCGTGACGATGTATTAGCCATGGCCGGTAGGTTGCGGAGCTCCGGAATAGCTTGCAGCATGGACAGTTTGGGACGATCACTCAAATCTTCCATGCGCAGGGCAAATAAGGAAAAACGCAGATATGTTGTTTTGATAGGCGAAGACGAAAAAAGATCCGAAACATATTTGCTGAAGGATATGAAAAAGGGTTTAGAGAAAAGTTTGCCGTTTGATGAAATATTAAAAGTGTTACAGCCGAAAGGAAAAAATGTTAAGGACACATAATTGTGCTGAACTCAGAAAAGAGGATCTGACAAAAAAAGTGCGGCTTTGCGGATGGGTTTCCACAAGACGTGACCACGGTGAGATCATTTTCATGGATATCAGGGACAAGTATGGCATAACCCAGATAGTTTTTGATCCTGAAAAGAACAAAGAAGCGCATGAAAAAGCCCATGAACTCAGAACTGAATATTGTGTTCGTATATTCGGTCAAGTCGCAATGAGGCCGGAAGGGACGGTCAACGAGAAGATCCCGACGGGAGAAGTGGAAGTAGATGTTCGAGAGATCGAGGTGTTTTCGGGATCTCTGACGCCGCCTTTTGAGATCAAGGATTCAGAGAATGTTTCAGAAGAAGTGCGGCTTAAGTACAGGTATTTGGATCTCAGGCGTCCTGATATGCAGAAAAAACTTCAGATAAAACATGACGCGTTCAAATTTATATACGATTTTCTTGATCGAGAAGAGTTCATTTCTGTAGAGACACCGATCTTGACAAAATCCACACCGGAAGGCGCGAGAGATTATCTTGTTCCGTGCCGGGAGAGGCCCGGTAGTTTTTACGCCTTACCACAGTCGCCGCAGATATTTAAACAACTACTCATGGTGGCCGGTACGGAGAAATATTTTCAACTTGCCAGATGTTTTCGTGATGAAGATCTCCGGGCGGACAGGCAGCCGGAGTTTACTCAGCTGGATATGGAGATGTCGTTCATTGACCAGGAGGATATTTTTGACGTTTGCGAACGCTTGTTCCAGGGGCTTTTTAAGAAACTTATGGGCCGTGATATAGAAATACCGTTCCCGAGGATAGACTATGATGAAGCCATGGGCCGTTACGGTAGCGACAAACCGGATACGCGATTTGATCTCTTTCTACACGATCTTACGGAGGATGCCCGGGACTGTGGTTTTAAAGTCTTTGATAGTGTTATTAGTTCGGGTGGTACCGTGGCGGCGATCTCGGCACCGGGCTATAAGGACCTGAGCCGAAAAGAAATAGATATACTTACTGCTTTTGTCGGAGAATATGGCGCCAGGGGACTGGCCTTTTTCAAGGTTGAGGAAGATGGCCTGTCTTCTCCGATAACGAAATTTTTTTCCAAAGAAAAACTTCGGGTTTTTCAGGAAAAAACCGGGGCTAGATCGGGAGACATGCTCTTTATGGTGGCCGATTCAAAGGACATTGCTCTCGAGTCGCTTGGGGCTTTAAGATCGAAAATAGCGGAAGAAAAAGGGTTGCGTGATCCGGGAGTCTTCAATTTTACGTGGATAGTTAATTTTCCGCTTTTCAAATTCAATAAGGAAGAGAAACGATGGGTCAGTGAACACCATCCGTTCACTTCTTTTAAAGCGGAAGATAAGGAATATCTGGAGAAAAATGAGCTTGAAAAAGTTCGGTCACAGTCCTATGATCTTGTCCTGAACGGAAGTGAAATAGGTTCCGGCAGCATAAGGATACATGAGAGGGATATTCAGCAGAAAATATTTGATTGTCTCGGACTGAGCAAAGAAGAATGCGAGGCGAAGTTCGGATTTTTGCTGAACGCGTTTCGCTACGGCCCGCCGCCGCATGGAGGTGTGGCTTTCGGGCTTGACAGGATAATCACGCTTTTTACGGGGGATCCTTCCATACGTGAAGTTATTCCGTTCCCCAAAACACAAAAGGGTGTGTGTCCGCTTACGGACGCGCCGTCCGAGGCAGATGAGAAACAGCTCGCGGAACTTGGAATAAAAGTGACGACAAGGATAAAAAGCAAAAAGGAATAAAAAAAAGGAGGAGATCATGGGAAAAATTCTGATATCAATAATCGCAGTGAGTTTTCTGATAACCGGGTGCCGCAGTGTGGACGTTTACACTTTCAAAAAAGACCGTGTTGATCAGACAGTTGAGGGCAATAAAGGATATTTAAAAGGTACGGCGCCCGAACTTCAGGCAAAAGCTAATTCTCCTCAGAGGACAATGATAGGTGTAGATATCGAGTTGCCCGGGCCTTGCGCGCAAACCGAAAAATCGGAAGCAAGGTTCAAAAAAGGCGAGGCGATACCGGAGTGTCCGACGAAGGCTGAGGCGGATGACGCGAATATTCCGCGACCGAAAAAGCAAACACAGGACCGGGTAGATGAGAAGAAAAAGCCTGAAACAGTAGTGGTAGAGACGATAGAAGTCGAGACAGAAGAAGAATGGATCAAATAGGGCTGTTCGCGGATTTTACTTAAAACCGATTCAGGTGTTTTATGAACAACGTTCTAACGACAAAAGGGAATATTTGGGGTTTTTTGAGACATCGTGATATGGTCTCGGTGCTTCTTTTGGGTACATTTCTCGTACTGGCTATGACCAGCATTTTTGTCAATCCTCAACTCTACCAGCGCAGTATCCACGAAGGTGATATCGCTCTTAAGGATACTTACGCGCCTTATGATTTCAGCTATGAATGGGATGTTGAGAAAGAAATGACACAAGCCGCCAGGACAGAAGCCGCGGATAAAGTTCCGTATTTTATTCGCAGAAATGCCAAGGCAGGGAAGGAAGCCATATCTAAGCTGGAAGGTTTCTTTGCCGCGATGGACGCGGAAAGCAGTTCAGAGATCTCCCTGCCGGAAAAGATAGAAGGGGTAAAGCGGCGGACAGGGATAGATATTCCCGATAAGAAATACAAAATATTGCTGGAGGATGGCGATAAGGCGGAATTAAAATCCACAGTTATTTCCGCGACCGAAAAAGTGCTGCGGACAGGGTTCATTTCCGATAGTGCCCTGACGGCACTCAAAGAAAAGGGTGTTGAAAGTGTAGTTATCTTTGACACCGATCCCGCCGCCGGTATTGGACGCGCACTTGACCATTTGTGCCGGTCGGACAATATCCAGACAGTTATTGATGAGGCTATCGGGGAATATTCGGGTGACAAAAAGCGGATCAAACAAGTTGCCCCGGTTTTAATCGAAAAATATCTCAAGCCGAATCTTGAACCGGATGAAAAAGTGACGGCGGCAGAACGGGAAAAGGCGGTATCGGCGGTCAGTCCGGTATATCATGTCTGGGAAGTAAAAAAGAACGAGCTTGTCATCGGCAAAGGCGAAAGAGTTAACGCGCGGCATATCGCGCAGCTATCCCGGCTAAGAAATTTTCTGCGCGAAGGAAAATCCAAAATCTTTTTCCTTGGAACCCTTCTGCTTTTTTTCATTCTCGGATTTCTGGGATTCATCTATATGAAATGCACCAGACGCCTGAATTTTTTAGATCAGCCGGGTGAATTAGCTATCATACTTTCTAATATGCTGTTTATGATCGTGCTGGTGGATTTCATAATGCGCGGGCCTGCGCCGAGCTATTTTATCCCCATGGCAGGCATGGGCATGATGATAATGCTCCTGATTGATTTTAACTCGGCTTTTTTATGCGTTACGTTGATGTGTTTTCTGGTCGCGATTCTCACCGGCGGAAAGGTTGAAGTCGCCCTGGTGCTTATGACCGGCAGCATGATGGGTATGTACGCTGCTCGCGGCGCGCGCCGTCGAGTGAACATATTGTGGGCCGGATTACTGGCAGGTTTGGCAAAATTCGTTGCTATTGTTTCGGCAGGCCTCATCAACGGTATCGCTATGAACATATACGTCAAAGACGGCGTTTGGGGAATATCCTCCGGGATCCTGTCCGGAGTGATAGTAATGGTTTTCTTGCCTGTGTTTGAACATATTTTCAAAGTTCCGACAAACATAAGCCTGCTTGAAATGTCGGATCTTAACCACCCGCTTTTGAAAAAAATGGCGCTCGAGGCTCCCGGAACTTATCATCACAGCATAATGGTGGGAAATCTGTCGGAAGCGGCATGCGACAGCATAGGCGCCAATAGTCTTCTCACGCGTGTAGGGTCATATTATCACGATATAGGAAAACTTCCGAAGCCTCAATATTACAGTGAGAACGAGATGGGCGAAAGCTCGAAACATGGCGGGCTTACTTCGTCAATGAGCGCGTTGATCATAGCAAAACACGTTAAACAAGGGGTTGAACTCGCGAAACAATACAAGCTTAACCCCACAATAATAGATTTCATCCGGCAGCATCACGGCACGAGCCTTATCGCGTATTTTTATCAGAAGGCTATTGAAAAGGCTAAAGATGGAGATATCCTGGATGAAGATAACTTTCGGTATCCCGGTCCGAAACCTCAGACGAAAGAGGCGGCGATAGTGCTTCTCGCCGATTCGGTGGAAGCGTCAAGCCGGTCCCTGGCGGATCCTACGCCTTCAAGGATAAGCAACCTGGTGAGAAAAGTAGTCAACAACAAGTTCATAGACGGACAACTGGAAGAGTGTGATCTGACGCTGAAAGACATGCATCAGATAGCGGATGCTTTCGTCAGGGTTCTCATGGCAGTTTTTCATACTCGCACCAGTTATCCCGATGATAAAGCGGCCCAGAATAATGAGAGATCAAATGGCAGAAATAATCTGCGAAAATAGAAACGTCAAGAGGACGCTGGATCTCTCAAAAATAAAAAAAGCAGCCGGTAAAACTTTAACTTATCTCGGTAAACGCGGTTTCGGTCTGAATATTGTATTTGTATCCAACCAGAAAATAAGGGCGTTGAATCGAAAATATCTCGCGCGGGATAACGCTACAGATGTCATAGCGTTCCGGGAAGAGGACATTCGCTCGGCAGGCCGTCCGGGATTCGGTTTTTTGGGGGATATCGCCATATCGTCGGACAAGGCAGCTCAAAATGCCGTGGTATATGGGATGTCGTTCGAGGATGAAATTGTTCTTTACGTGATTCACGGGATACTGCATCTTGCCGGCCGCGAAGATAGGACTAAGATCGGCAAAAAACGTATGAGGAAAGAGGAAAATGAGATTTCAGGAGAGATCAGGCGAGATCGGAAGCGGTAGTTTTTCAGAGAGTGTTAATGCCGCCCTTGAAGGCATTGTACACACGCTTCAAAACGAAAGGAATATGCGTGTACATTTCATTGCCGCTTTTTTTGTGCTTATAGGAGGCATATACCTGAATCTTGATTACGTCGGGATCATTCTCCTTCTTTTCGCGATCTCGATCGTTCTTATCGCGGAAATGTTCAACACAGCTATTGAGTCTTTGTCGGATATTGTAGTTAAGGAACAATTTCATCCTATTGTCAAGATCATTAAAGATGTCTCCGCCGGCGCTGTGTTTGTTGCCGCGCTTAACGCCGGATTAACCGGATACATGCTGGTGTCCGGTCGTATTAACTTGTATACCGGCGAACTTTTGCTGCGGATAAGACAGTCGCCCGGACATGTGACATTGATCGCATTGCTCGTTTGTGTCGGCTTGGTGGTGCTTATAAAAGTGGCGGGAAAAGCGCAACACTTGTTGAAAGGCGGAATGCCGAGTGGACATTCGGCGGTGGCGTTTGCCGCGTGGATGGCAGTCTGGCTGCTCACGTCGAATTCCCTGGTAAGTATATTGGTTTTTTTGATGGCCGGTCTTATTGCCAGAAGCCGCATGGCGCACGGCACGCATTCCTTATGGGAAGTTGTCGCGGGAAGCGTTCTTGGAGCGTTAACGATGTTGTTTGTGTTTCAGATACTATTGTAACCAGGTGGGGTGCGGGGTATGAAAACAAAAATTTTCAGTAAAGTGTTCATAGGCTTTTTTAACGGAATGGCCATATTGCTTCCTGTTATTATAACGGTGTGGATAATCAGGTTTTTAGTTTTCAAAGTTAATGATATCGTGCTTACGCCATTCCTGAAATTATTTCACAGAATAGGTGATGGTATCCAGCATGTTTATATCGCTAAAGCTCTTATACTGGTGATGGTCTTGTTTTTGATAGCGTGCATAGGGTGGGCCGCGAGGATATTGTTCATAAAACGCATTTTTTCCTGGGGTGAGAGTATTTTTATCAAGGTTCCCATCATGGGAAAGATATACAACGCTATTAAGCAAATATCTTCAGCTTTCATTGGACATGGAAAAACCATGTTTAAACATGTTGTGCTGGTGGAATATCCCAGAAAGGGTCTATATTCCATCGGGTTCACCACAGGCGAGACAAAAGGGAAATTGAATGATGTAACCGGCGGTGACAGTGTTAATGTATTTATAGCAACGACACCTAACCCGACAAGCGGGATGTTCGTAGTAGTTCCCAGAGGGGATATTCGATTTCTTGAAATGAGCGTTGAAGACGGCATGAAGCTTGTGGTCTCCGGCGGATCGGTGTCGCCGGAATGTGTGGTCAGAGGCGAGAGGCAAAGCGCATAACGCGGGACGAGATGTCGTTTCGCGTCTCGCGTCTTGCGTTTCGCGTTAATGCACAACGCATAACGCCGGACGCATAACGCGGGACGAGAAATTACAAAGGGCGAAAGATTTTTCGCCCCTACAGAAAACTGACAACTAAAAACTGAAAACTAAAATGGCGGCACTTAAGGCGGAAGGGATCGTACTACGAAAGTATTTTTTAAGGGAAACAAGTTATATTCTTGTTGTATTTACGAGAGAATTTGGTAAAATACGAGGAGTTCTGAAAGGCGCGAGAAATCCCTACCCGCAATTTGCCGGAAATTTTGAGCTTTTTACGTGCTGTGATCTGCTCTTTTACAAGAAGAAAAACAGGGGAATGGATCTCATAACACGATGTGAAGCGGTTGATTTTTTCTTCAATGTGAGAAAAGATATTGAGCGTTTAGCGTATGCTTGTTATTTCATAGAATTGGTCGATACAGTGGCTATCGATGGCCAGAAGAGCGAGGAACTATACAGTGTCTTGCTGGATGGTTTGAGATTACTGGGAACGGATGCCAGCCCCAAGCGGGTGAGCAGGATATTTGAGCTCAAACTCCTGGATGCTGTCGGGATTAACCCGATGCTGGATAATTGTGTGGAATGCAGCGTGCTCGCTGAGGATGACATTTTTTTTAACGTAAGAGCCGGCGGGGTGCTCTGCCATGGTTGCTCTCAAAAGCACAAGGGAAGTTTCGAGGTGTCGAAGGGGACCATGAATTTTATGCGGAAGATCCGCGGTTGTTCTTTCAGTCGGACTCAGCAAATAAAAGTTTCGAAAGATGTCGGCCGGGACACGGAAAAGATATTAAAAAACTTCATACAGTACCACATAGGACATCAGATCAAATCGGTTGCTTTTATTGATGAGTTAGAAAAGAAAGGAATATTGAAGAAACAGGCTGGAACGTGTCTGGCATAGGCAACAACAACAATGACTAGGAAGTTGTAATTGTGGAAAAAGTAGAATTGAAAAACATAGCGAATCTTTGTAAAAGACGCGGTTTTATATTTCAAGACAGTGAAATATACGGTGGTATCGGCAGTGTATGGGATTACGGGCCGCTTGGAGTAGAATTAAAAAACAGCCTCAAGGACCAGTGGTGGAAGCGCATGGTCTATGACCGGGATGATATGGAGGGGCTGGATGCCGCTATTTTGATGAACCCTCGCGTGTGGAAAGCCTCCGGGCATATCGCGTCTTTCGCGGATCTTCTTCTCGATTGCAAAGATTGTAAGAAGCGTTTTAGAGAAGATAAATTAAAGGAAAGAAAGTGTCCGGAGTGCGGCGGTGAACTTACCGATCCCAAAAGTTTCAATTTGATGTTCAAAACGCAAGTAGGTTCCGTTGAGGGGCAGTCACAGGATGTTTACTTGCGGCCCGAAACCGCGCAGGGCATATTCGTCAATTTTAATAATGTTGTCAACACATCGAGGCGCAAACTTCCATTCGGTGTCGCGCAGATAGGAAAGTCATTCCGCAATGAGATCACTACCGGAAATTTTACTTTTAGAAGCCGGGAATTTGAACAAATGGAAGTGGAATTTTTCGTTAAACCCGGTGAAGACGAAACCTGGTATGAGTATTGGTTAGAAGAGAGGATGGGGTGGTACATATCTTTGGGTATTAGAAAGGAAAATCTGCGCTTGCGCGAACACGCGAAAGACGAGCTTGCTCATTATGCCAAGAGATGTCACGACGTGGAATATTTTTTCCCAATGGGTTGGTCCGAATTGGAAGGAATAGCCAACAGGACTGACTACGATCTGAAGAAACATTCGGAATTATCCGGTGAGAACCTTGTATATTTCGATAACGCCCGATCCGAGAGATATACCCCCTATGTGATAGAGCCCTCGGGCGGAGTTGACCGCGCCGTTCTTGCTTTTCTTGTGGACGCCTATAGGGAGGAAACTGTCAGGGACAAGCAGAGGGTTTACCTTTCACTGAATCATAAGCTTGCACCCATCAAGGTAGCGGTTCTTCCGCTTTTGAAGAAAAACCCGGAAATAGTCACGATGTGCCATAAACTCAGGGACGATCTCAAAGGTAATTACCGTGTTGTGTATGACGATACCGCCTCTATCGGCAGGTTATATCGCAGGCAGGACGAGATCGGGACGCCATTCTGTGTTACAGTTGACGTGGATTCGCTTGAGGATGGTAAAGTTACGATCAGGGAAAGAGACACTATGGAACAGGAGAGGATCGCCTCTACCAGGCTCAAAGAAGTGCTTGGAGTAAAGTTGGGTTTGGATACGTAGAAATAGATGGTGTGAATGTAAAAGCAGAAGGAGAGTGAAAAGAAATGGCGACAAAGAAAACAAAAAAGAAGATCGGTGGATCGGGAAAATATGTTTATTTTTTCGGAGGCGGAAAATCCGAAGGTAAAGCTTCGATGAAAGAATTGTTAGGAGGGAAAGGCGCTAATCTGGCGGAGATGTCAAGTATTGGTGTTCCTGTCCCGCCGGGGTTCACTATTTCCACGGAAGTTTGTGAGTATTACTACACACACGGCAAGAAAAAACCCGCCGAACTGGCAAAACAGGTCGACGCGAACATAAAGAAGCTTGAGAAAGTTCTCGGGGTGAAGTTGGGTGATCCAAAAGCTCCGCTTTTAGTGTCTGTTCGTTCGGGCGCCGCGGTGTCAATGCCCGGAATGATGGATACAGTTTTGAACCTTGGCATTAACGATGAAGTGGTTGAAGGGCTCATCACCAAAACCCGGAACGAAAGGATGGGATGGGATTCGTATCGCCGGTTTATAAATATGTTCGGTGATGTTTGTATGGGTGTCGATCACGAACATTTCGAAAACGAACTCACGCGGATAAAAAAGAAATACAAGAGGGCTCTTGATACCGATCTTTCCGTAAAAGAGCTCAAAGAAGTGGTGGAAGCCTACAAAAAAGTTTACAAAAACCATGTCGGAAAGAATTTTCCGACAGATGCCCGTGTCCAGTTAGAGTACGCGATCAACGCTGTTGTCGGTTCATGGAATATTGACAGGGCCGTTACCTATAGACGTCTTAACAGGCTTTCCGGTTTAAAAGGGACAGCTGTAAACGTTCAAGCTATGGTTTTTGGTAATATGGGTGATGATTCAGGGACAGGTGTCGCGTTTACACGCAACCCGGCCGATGGGACCAACGAGTTCTATGGAGAATACCTGATAAACGCTCAAGGTGAAGATGTTGTTGCCGGCATAAGAACCCCACAGCAGTTAGTGACGCTCAAAAAACGAATGCCAAAGATATATAAGCAGCTGAACGATATCCGGCTTAAATTAGAGAAGCATTACAAGGATATGCAGGATGTTGAGTTTACAATTCAGGAAGGTAAACTTTTTATGCTTCAGACAAGAACAGGGAAAAGGACCGGCCTCGCGGCCGTTAGGATCGCTGTTGATATGGTGAAAGAAAAACTGATCGATCGAAAAACAGCCATACAGAGGATAGAGGGGGAACATTTAAACCAGCTTCTTTTTCCGGTCTTTGATCTGAACGCGAAGCGAGCCGCGATCTCAGCGAAGAAATGTGTTGGTAAGGGGCTTCCCGCCGGGCCGGGAGCGGCGTATGGCGCCGTTTGTTTTACGGCTGATGACGCTGTCGCGGTCTCAAGAAGCGGGAAAAAGGTTGTATTGGTCCGTAAAGAGACGTCACCGGAGGATATAAGCGGTATGTGGGCCGCGGAAGCCATTCTCACCTCGACAGGAGGTATGACCTCGCACGCCGCTGTTGTCGCCCGTGGATGGGGAAAATGCTGTGTAGTCGGGTGTAGCGCGCTTGAGATCGATTACAAAAAGGCGCGGATCAAAGTGGGTTCTAAGGTGATCAAAAATCATGAAATGATCTCAATTGACGGTACCAGCGGAGAGATCATTCTGGGTAAAGTTGAGACCTCGGACTCTCCTGTAGTCCTAGGTGTTATTAATGGTGATAAGAAAGCACTTAGGCATCCGATATACAAGATTTTCAAAGATGTTATGGATTGGTCTGATAAATATCGCAAGATCAACGTCAGGACGAACGCTGATTCTCCAAAAGACGCCGCGAACGCGATAGCGTTCGGAGCCGAAGGCATAGGCCTTACCCGGACTGAGCATATGTTCTTCGAGGGGGACAGGATCTGGGCTGTTCGCGAAATGATACTTGCTTCCGATGCCGCGGGACGGGAAAAAGCGTTGAAGAAGTTGCTTCCTTACCAGAGAAAAGATTTCGAAGGTATTTTCAAGGCAATGAACGGTTTTCCCGTAACTATTCGCTTACTGGATCCGCCGCTTCATGAGTTCCTGCCGAATGACGCTGACGGACAGAAAGAAATGGCCAGACGTTTAAAAACAACCCCGGCTGTTGTTAAGGCCAAAGTCGCGGCATTACATGAGATGAATCCGATGCTGGGGCATAGAGGATGCCGTCTTTCGATCACATACCCTGAGATCTGCAGGATGCAAGTGACAGCGATCATTGAAGCCGCGTGTAATATGGCAAAGAAAAAAATAAAAGTCATGCCGGAGATCATGATCCCGCTGACAGGGACTAAAGAAGAATACGACATTTTAGAAAAAATAACCAGAGAAGTAGCTGAGGCGGTTATCAAAGAGAAGAAAACGAAAGTAAATTATCTGGTGGGAACAATGATGGAAATTCCCCGCGCGACTTTGGTGGCTGACACGATAGCTGAAAAAGCGGAGTTTTTTTCATTCGGAACAAATGACCTGACTCAGATGACATTCGGTTACAGTCGTGATGATATAGGTTCTTTTTTGCCGGAGTATCTTGAAGCCAAGATTCTCAAGGTTGACCCGTTCGCTTCTATTGATCAGGAAGGAGTGGGGCAATTGGTAAAGGTAGGTGTCGAAAAAGGACGCGCGACTCGTAAGGGTCTTAAATGCGGCGTTTGCGGTGAACATGGCGGAGATCCCGATTCGGTGAAATTCTTTGCTTCCGTGGGTCTCAACTATGTAAGTTGTTCACCATTTCGCGTACCGATAGCAAGACTTGCCGCGGCGCAGGCAGCGATCCAGGTAAGGTAAAATGTGATACGGCGCTCAAGAAGCAGCCATTTTTTGAGGTCCCTTAAAACAAAGGGAGTCACCGATCTCAAAGCAGGCCGGTCTCCCTCTATCACCAAAGCGCGAGGAAGATTATGGACGCGATAAAGCTGTACTTGAAGGATATAAGGACCCTGCCGCTTTTGACTCCCAAACAGGAAAAAGATATCGCGAGAAAAGTGGTAAAGGGTGACAAGAAAGCCCGGCAGAAGATGATAAAAAGCAACCTTCGCCTGGTAATAAACATCGCGAAAAAATACAGTTATCTTGGCGTTCCGATGCTTGATCTTATTGAAGAAGGCAATCTCGGGCTAATGAAAGCCGTAAACAAATATGATCCCGAGAAAGGATACCGTTTCAGCACATACGCCGCGTGGTGGATCAAACAATACATTACAAGGGCCGTGGCTAATCAGGGCAAGACTGTGCGTATTCCGGTGTATGTTATGGAAATGCTGATGCGGTTCCAGAAGGTAAAGAGACACCTCGCTCAAGTGTACAAAAAAAATCCGCAATTAAGTGATATCGCTAAAAAAATGAAACTGCCGATGTCGCGAGTTAAACAGCTTAACCGAATGGTTTCGAATATCACAAGTTTAAACGCGCCTATCGGGGAATCCGGCGGTTCGGAATTCATGGATCTTATCGAGGATGAAAGTATTGTAACCGCGGTGGACGAACTTAGCAAATTCCTTCTGCAGGAACGTATAGAGGGTTTGCTGGAAAAGATGACCCCCAGGGAGAAAAAGATCCTAACCTTGCGTTTTGGATTAGAAGATGGCGTTCCGCATACCTTGAGAGATACCGCGAAACATTTCGGTATTACCCGGGAAAGAGTAAGGCAGATCGAGGCCGCTTGTATGCTTAAGCTGCGCAAGATGATGGAAGATCAGGAGAAGGACGCCGAAAAGCGGTTATTCAGCGGAAAACGTAAGAAGAAGGCCCCGAGTGAAAAAAAGACCATAAGGATCATGAAGAAGGTCGCCGGACCATTGCAGAGGGGAAAAGAGAAGAAGCCAAAGACGAAAAGACTCATAAAGTCCGGCAGGAAAACGCTTACCGACAGGAGGAAGATTGCTGCCGACAGGCGTAGATTCTCGCCTGACAGGCGTAATAGGGCGAGAGTTGAGGTAGAGGTGGTCAAAAAAGGCACAGAGGCACAAAAAAGGCACAAAGGCACAAAAAAGGCACAAAGGCACAAAAAAGGCACAAAGGCACAAAAAAGGCACAAAGGGTCAAAAAAGGCACAAAGGCACAGAGGCACAGAGGCACAAAAAAGGCACAAAGGCACAGAGGCACAGAGGGACAAGGGTCAAGGGGCAAGTCGTGAATAGTGAATCGTAGGGGCGAAAAATCTTTCGCCCGAAAAACATGAATCGTGAATGGTGAATCGTGAATCGTAGGGGTGAAAAATATTTCGCCCGAAAAACATGAATCGTGAATCGTAGGGGTGAAAAATATTTCGCTCTAAAAAGTGAATAGATGGTGAATGGAAGTTACGGAGAAGATGTGGATTTTATTGTAAGAGAACATAGCGGCATTACCCCCGAAATATGTGAAAGGCCTTTTTTCCTTAAACACCTTGCGGCTTATAAGTTCGCAAAAGACATCGTCAGAGGAAGAAAAGTCTTGGAAATAGGTTTTGGAAGCGGTTATGGGAGTTATTATCTCTCCCAGTTTGCCTCGGAAGTAGTTGCTGTGGATCTTTTTGAGAAAAATGTAAGTGCCGCTAAAGCAAAGTGGAAGGAATCCAATCTTACCTTTCAAACGATGGATGCATGTGACCTGAAATTTGAAGAAAAAAGCTTTAATGTGGTTATCGCGTTCCAACTTATCGAACACATACCGAGAGAGTTATATCCTGTTTTTTTAAAGAATGTCAAAAAGGTATTAGGCGATGAAGGCGAATTTGTCCTGTCTACGCCAAATCTGGAAAATTTGAAAAAGAAGGGTGTAAAATATGAAAAAAACACTCATCATGATCTAGAGTTTACGCCCGTACAATTTAGAGAAATGTTAGCCGCTGAATTTGTTAACGTTGAAATGTTCGGTGTGAATTATTCGGTTCGTCAGAAAATATTTATGCTGTTGAAAAAAAGCGGTATCTTCAAGCATTTCCCGAACGCGATTAATCCGGTGAGATGGTATTTTGATAACATGCCGGAAAAAGATTTTGTAGTAAAAAAAGACGTTTATTCACAAGTTCCAGACATTTTAGCGATTGTTTCCGGGTAATAAAACATCGATACCAACGGCAGGTAATTGTTCTGACGTTAACGCGTTGCTGAGCTTGAATTTCGTAGTTGAAAATATTAAGGAGTTCTTTGTTTATGAAGTAAGGTCCGCCTACGCCGAACTAATTAGGGATTATTTGGCTTCGGCGGACGTGTTCGGCTTGACAATTTCAGTTCGCTAACGCTCCTGAAATTGTAGTCTCACACGCGCCTGTAGCTCAGTTGGATAGCAAATGAGACTATAACTTATAGAACGAACAT
>JAHJBY010000064.1 GCA_018813285.1 Candidatus Omnitrophota bacterium | reverse complement strand
CGCCGCAAAGGCTACCTTTGCTTTGAACTCTTTACTAAATCGCTTCCTCGTTCTCCCCATTACTTGACCTCCCGTAGTTATGAACATTATACATCATTTTCCATCTTAACTACTGGTTCAAAAATTGGGGAGTACCGCAATTTGACCCCTTTTTTTAAGTTTAAAGTGAAGATTTGACCCCTTTTTGATAGCAGGCTGGAATTCTACAACCCGGGATATTCTCTTAAGGACCCTGCTAATTTTGAAACTCCCGGTTCAGAGCTACGTAACTCTTTAATCGCTTCTGTCTTTTATGACTTAGGGTGGGCGGAAACAAAAGGAACAGGTTTTAAAACCACGATTTTAGCCTTAGCAAAAGAAGGATATCCTCCCGCTAATTGGATAAACGATGAAAAAAATGATACTTTTACTTTGATTTTTAACTATGCGGTAGACCAAGTCACCCCACAAGGCACCCCACAAGGCAGTGAACAGGTGATAATGGATGATAGAATAACAAAAGTATTAAAATTTTGTGAAAAGCCGCGTTCGTTAAAAGAAATAATGTTTTTTTTAAGGCTAAAAGATAGAAAAAATTTTGTTTATAAAATTTTAAATCCCATGCTGGCAAAAGGCTATTTAAAGAGAACGATACCCGATAAACCGCGGAGTAGTTCCCAGAGATATATTACGCATCGAAATAATAAATAAACGCGCTATGAACGACGAAATACGAATGACGAAATTGCCTATCCGTATCTTGTTGCACCAAAAGGAGTGATAGCGAAAACAAAGATCACAAAAGATTTTTTAAGGCACAAGTTAATAGAGTATGACGACATGACGTCCAACTTAATTAAAAAGCTTTAACGCAAAACGCATAACGCAAAACGCACGACCTGGAGAAATAAGCATGACAAATAGTCTAATTCATACAAAGCAATACTTGGATTTTTTACGGGAAGTTAAAGAGAGGATCCGGTCTGCCCAGTATGAAGCTCTCAAAAAGGTTAACAAAGAGCTTATAAACCTTTATTGGGATATTGGAAATATGATCGTTGACAAACAGAGCAAGGATGGATGGGGTAAGGCTGTAGTTGAAACTTTAGCAGCTGATTTACAAAAGGAATTTTCAGGCATAAAAGGATTTTCAGCGCAAAATCTTTGGAGGATGAAACAGTTTTTTCAGACTTACCCGGGAAATACAAAACTCTCACCATTGGTGAGAGAAATTGGGTGGACACATAATCTGATCATTCTTATGAATTGCAAGGATGATCTGGAACGCGAGTTTTATATCCGCATGACAAGACGTATGGGGTGGTCAAAAAACGTTCTAATTCATCAGGTCGAGAACAAAACCTATGAAAAGACGGTTGTCAATCAAAACAATTTCAACAAAACACTTCCGGTCAAAATAAAGAAGCAGGCTACATTGGCGGTTAAAGACGAATATTCCTTCGATTTTCTCGAGTTGGGCGAGGAGCATAGTGAATTGGAGCTCGAAAGAGCAATTGTCGCCAGGGTGAATCGGTTTCTTATAGAAATGGGCGGCGTATTTGCTTTTATGGGCAATCAATATCGTATTGAGATTGAAGGCAGCGAATATTTCATAGATATACTGTTATATCATCGCATATTACGGTGCCTTGTCGCGGTAGAGCTGAAGATTGGTGAGTTTAAACCGGAATTTGTAGGCAAAATGCAATTCTATCTTGCCGCATTGGACGCGAAGATGAAAGAAAAGTATGAAAACCCGTCAATCGGCATTATCGTCTGCAAGGAAAAGAAACGGACCATAGTGGAGTATGCTTTGAAAGAGAGCAATAAGCCTGTTGCAGTCGCTCAGTATAAGATCATGACAAAATTACCGAAGGAATTAAAAAAACAATTGCCATCTCCAGAGCAAATACAGGAATTAATAGAGCATATATAGCGATAGGGATGGAGTGAGGCGATATCCGAGCGCCGCGAGCATATGAGTACGCAAAACGCAAGACGCACAACGCAAAACGACATGAGGCAAGGGGCGAGAAGTGATGGGTGAAGGGTGATGAGTGAAGGGTGTCGCGATGCGTGGTGAACGGAGGCGAGAGGCACGAGGCAAGGGGCAAGAAGTGAATAGTGATGTGTGATCTTGTGCGTAAAACGCAGAACACGAAACGCAAAACGCAAGACGACATGACGTCCAACTTAATTAAAAAGCTTTAACGCAAAACCCAGAACGCAAGACGCCAAATTACAGGCCGGGAAGAGAGGAAAAATAGTGTCTGGCCCCATTTTAGGCAGGACTTCCTGTCTGTCGAATGTCAGTTCTCTCTTCAAGATCAGAGTATAGCGACCTGATTTTCGGATTTTAGTTGAATTAGAGAAGTAGTGATGGTATATTTGTAAGAAAGATCAAGAGGAGAGGTGATGTATGGTTTTAACATTATTGAAAACAAAGAGTTATAGCGGCGAATATG
>JAHJBY010000146.1 GCA_018813285.1 Candidatus Omnitrophota bacterium | reverse complement strand
TCAGGAAGTCCCGGATCGCGGCCGAGGACGCTCCGGTAATATGCGTAAATTACCGGAGAGCTTTCTTTCCATACGATATCTCCAAGCACGGTATTGTAGTCATCCGCGAGAAGGCTTTGCATAGCCTGTGCCGCGTCAAGTTCAATATCTATTTCAGCTTGGGCTATTTGTTCATTCAAATTGGTGTATGCTTCTATTTGCTGCAAGTGAAGGTCTATTTCATATTGGTCTATTTCGCGCAATACCTTATCAAATTCCGAGAGATCAAAAATACTGCTATCATATCTGGATTTAGCGATCAGGATGCGTTCTCTTTCAGCGTCTATTTGCTGCTGTATACGCGTCACTTCCAGTTCTATGTTTTTGACAGCGTTTAAGCGCGATTGTTCAAGTTGTTCCAATGCTTCATCTTTTTGCATGGCGAGATCTGCCAGGGTATTTTGATACCCCTCCTCGAGTTTGGCGCGTGCGTTAACGAAATTAGTCTTAATGATCATGTAATTCTCGTCATACATATATTCCACCAGTACCGAACCGGTCTTGTCTTTAACATTCGTGACGTATCCATTCTCAAAGTTAGTGATCGTATGGCCGGCCGATATGGTTTTAAGTACAGCGTCAGTAGTTTTATCGTAAACTGTTATAATTTTTTGTGAAGAGTTTAATAGATGAGGGGCTATTCTATCCGCGATATCAGCCATTTCTTCTACATCAAAAGAGATGTCCGCTATGCCGATTACATTACCGGGATCAGTTGTACACACGCCATCCGCGTTATATATAGTTGTACTGCCGTTATGTGAAGCTGTGATCAACGAAAGGTTTCGAATATCGCCGCATGTTTTGGGAGCGCGTGTATATGTAATGTGTATATTTTGTGTATCGTTCAGGTATAATACCGGACTTGCATCCGGATTGGTCGTTGTCAATACAGCCTTGTATTGGATATAGTTCGCAGAGGGCGAGGTGATATCGGAACCTGCCGGGTTTGTCAACGCAGAGGACCAATCAGACCAGGTGGAATCGGGGGCGGGAACACCGCCCGTTCTTGTTAAAAAGGTTATATCGGTTCCTGCCGGCAGATTTTCTGCCCACGATATTGTATCGTATTCCAGAGCGCCGGTGAGTATGGCTTCTGAAACAATTTCTTTGGAAACAATGCCGGGTTGTGGATTAGCGTAGAGGGTCGCCGTGTAAGGAAGTTCACCTATAAAGCTAATGTAGTCTAACCTGATACGTCCAAGGCCTCCCGCGCCGCCAGGTCCACCGGCGCCGGAAGAATTCCCGCCTTCACCGCCATTAACGGAGATTGTACCGGAGGTGATATTGATTGTTTCGGCGGCGAGCCATATGGTTCCGCCTGATCCGCCTCCACCACCGGCCGCGCCATTGCCGCCGCCATCCTGGCCGGCTTCGCCGTCCGCGGTAATTTGCCCGTTAATAACGATCTCCGGCGCGAAGATCTTTATAGCGCCTCCTCCCCCGCCTCCGTTACCTCCGGGTGTTCCCACTAATGGATGGTCGCCTCCCGCGCCTCCACCAGAACCGAGAGAAAGAGTGTCAATCCGAAATTCACAATATGCGTCTCCGCCGTATCCCTGTAATTGCTCATTATTGTAGCTTTCAGGTGAGCCGTTTGTTCCGGGTGTGCCGTATCCACCACCCGCGCCGCCGCCACCGTTCGAAGCGTCAGGTTGAGAGTTATCCCCATCGGTTCCCCCGCCGCCTCCGCCGTAGTTAGGTGCCGGACCTATCGTAAACCCACCTTCATAAGACTCACCCGATGGATTTGGGCCGTTATTCCGGTTATTCGCCGGATCGTTTATACCCCCGCGATATCCACTGCCCGCCGCGGTTATAACCCCGTCGATAAACACAGTTCCTTTGACTTTCAGTTCAGTTGACCCTCCGCTGACGCCATTCCATGAATTTACGGCCAGGGTGCCGCCAGCCGCGACATAGATACTTTCATATTCTTCTGTATCATCCACATATACGGTCTGGCCCGGCGGGACTATCAATTCGCCGCCACTGCCGTCACCATAATCAAATTCGAGATCGATTTGCGCAGAGATCTGATCATATAAAATTTCGTTTGCGTTATAAGAAAAATCATCCATTGACTCCGCGGCCTTGCTATCGTTGATCAAATATTCGTATGTTGTGACTTCATTGTCCGTAGAAATTATTGAACTGACAAAACCCGCGTCATTGAAAATCAATTCAGTATCGGAAGGATCAGTGATCTTAGCGATTTTTGAGTTTTCAACAACGTATTCTTTATTGACGGACGAGTTTACATATAAATAATTCGTCGGCAAACAATTTTTGGAGAATTTTATATCGGATATAGTGCTTCCATTTTCAAATTTAATTTTTGATATAACGCCCTGCATATATTGTGTTACGTTATTTTCGACGGATGTGATCTCACTAAGTTCGGATATGACTATATCATCAGTCAGATACAAAACTCGTTGGGTTTCATTGAGAAGATACAATGGTAATCGAGAATTCAGAAGATTAACGATGTCAGAAGAGTCAAAGAAAAGCGATGAGGTGTCAATGAAGTCATTGGGATCGTTAATATTCATTCCGTCACTGTTGTAAATTGAGGTTTGATCGTTTTCGGTGATGATTATTGTATTCACTTTTTCTGAATCATCCGGATCGTTTTGGCCTCTTTGATAGCTGAAAGATATTCCCCGGTTGTATCCAAAATCAATAGAAGGTGTAATTAAACTGTTATTTGCCTGAAAAGACGCTTTGTATTGGATATACTTACCCGCGGGAGACATTATCTTTGAACCGGAAGGATCAGTTACGCTTTCTGACCATTCGCTCCATGTTTCATCCGGGATGGATGTATCTCCGGTCCGGGTATAAAACAATATGCCTGTACCCGGGGCGGAGTTTTCAGTCCATATTATTGTGTCATATCGGACAGCGCTGGTTTCGATTATAGCCGAAGCAAGCTCACCCCCGGTTATAGACTCAATCTGATTTGTATACAGGGTGGGAATTTCCGGTAAGGTACCTGTGAACTCAGCATAGTCAAGGCGCATGCGTCCCAGGCCGCCCGCGCCGCCCGGTCCACCGGCGCCGGAACCGCCGCCTCTGACACCGCCATTGACCTGTAAAGACCCATCAGATACATTAATATGTTCACCAGACAGCCAGATCTTTCCGCCTGATCCGCCACCACCGCCGGCCGCGCCGTCTCCGCCGTCTTTCCCTGCACTGCCGTTCGCGCAGATCATACCGCTTATGGTTATCTCCGGAGCCACAATTTTTAAAGCACCGCCGCCGGTGCCGCCGTTACCTCCATTATTTCCCATAAGTGAATGGTCGCCTCCCGCGCCGCCGCCGGAACCCATATAAAAATCAGTGAGCGGTTCGTCACCATATGCTTCGCCGGCATAACCATGCCCGTCGTATCCCCTGTAGGTTTCATTGCATCCGCAGCCTCCATCGGTGCCGTATCCGCCGCCGCCGCCGCCGGATCCTCCGGGGGCGTCCGGTTGTTGATTGTATCCGTCTTTTCCCCCGCCGCCTCCGCCGTAATTATTGTCTCTGGTTTCCAGCCCTATACCATTATACGATCCCCCGGCCGGGTTTTCACCGTAAGCCCGGTTTGTAGAGGGATTATTGATCCCACCCCGGAAACCTTTGGCGGAAGCGTCAATTGTTCCTTCGATCATGACCGATCCTTTTGATCTCAATATCGCCTGTCCTCCGGTTGTTCCGTTCCACTCATCGAGTACCAGTATCCCATCTTCGGCGACATATACACTGTCATACTCTTTAATACCGTCTATGTGAATTATTTCACCGGCGTTAACTATCAATACACCATCATTGCCGGAGCCATAATCAAACGGTGTTTCCAGGTGAATTGAGGCGCCTTCTATCGCCAGGTTTGTCAAAGTATGGTTTAAGATCGCTTCTTCACTTCGTACGGACGCGCAATCGTCTATGAGGTATCTAAATGTTTTTATTTTGTCCTCCACCGGAATTAAGGATGTCATAAAGCCGTTTACATCGTAGTTCTTAATACTTCCATCTTCTGTTATAACTTGTGAAATTTTATCTTCCCATATGACGTGTTGTATCATTTCATACACATAGGTGTAGCCTTTTATCACATCGTCCTCATTGAGTATGACATCTTTAATGGTGAATCCATCCGGCCTTACAATTTCAATGATATTGCCGTTCATGTCGTACTCAACGAACGTCAGGTCCGGCATGGCCACTTTAATATACTCATTGTCGTTATTCACATAGGTATAGGTGAACTTGCACCCTTTGGAATCGGTCAAATGGACGAGTTTCTTGTCAGGGCCATATGCCTGAATGTTACCGTCTTCATCATGTATGAGTGTCAGATCATTTTCATATGTGTATGAATATGTGTACAGGATCTGGGAATCTCTGGAAATTATAGATGATATAAGCTTGTTCGAATCATCATATACATATTCGGTTACAAGCTGTGTATTTGCGCCTTCTTCTATTTTTTGCAGGACACCTTCCGCATACCATCGGTATTCATTGAGGGTTTGATCATAGATCTTTATTAAGGCGTTGTCATATGACCAGTTATAGCTTTGACCGTTATTCAGGGTTATAGTTTCAATATTGCCGGACGAAAAATATATTCTATCTCCGGAAGCAGAGATGATTTCCAGCAACTCACCGTCTGAGTACACGGCGACACTTCCATCCGGACAGGAAATCAAAGCGTCATTAATATCGCCGTTATCTGTAAAAGTCAAATCCTCTATAGTGGTACCATCAGATTTTTCCAAATATTTAAGAGATCCGTTTTCGTAGACAATGCTTGTCGTTTTATCTAGAGTAACAGATTGAAGGTTTCCCAAACTATCGTATAGACGCTCAATTCCGGACCGGTCGACTGACAGGGTTTCTACTTCGTTGAACCCGGTAAACGCGTAATCATAAGTGGTGGTTTCACTATCGTTTGTTATGCTCTCAATCAAACCATCTATGTAAGCCATAGTATTCCCATCAATGTCTGTAATGGTATTTATTCCACCGTCTTCATCATATTGAACAACAGCCGGAATAGACTTTTCAGAACAGGTTCCGACAAACCGCACAGTTGGAGAAGTGCTTTCGATGAATTCGTAGAAGTATTCGCCGCTGCCGGTTTTTATGCGTGATAGATAACCGTTATTGTATTCAGAAATCTCGCCGTTTATTTTTTCAAACCTTAATGGCACACCGTTCGCGTCATATAAACTCGTAGCTTGTTCATTATCTGTCCGGATCCCCGCAAGATTTCCATCATTGTCCGCACAATAATAGAAGTTTGTTATGCTGTTGCCGGGAGAGTATTCGGTGGTTTTATAGTTTTCACGATATCTAACAAGAGTGCCGTTCGTGAACATTGTTTGGATCGTTTTGCCCTCATAAATAACGCCGAGAGAGCCATCGTCATATCGCAATATCGCGTTTTTCAAAGCATCGTTATTGTCGAGCTCGATGCGCGCTAACGTCGCGTTATTTTCCCTGAAGGTTATAGAAAAAATTTTACCGTCCTGGTATTTAATAACATCGCCCGCGGCGTTTGTGACGCTGACAAGAGAATCCCCCTCAATAGACGCGGCGTCTATCTCCGAAGGATTAAATTTATAGATCAAAATACCCGCGGCATCAAAGATTGTTATGCCTCCACAATTGTCGTATTCAAAATAATTTACAAGTTCACCTATATCATCAAAATAAAATTCAGTATAAGTTTTGTTGTTATGTATTTTCCGGATGACCCTCGTCCTGTTATCGAATATCGACATTTCGACGAGTTGTCCGGTAATGTCGAATTCTTTACTAAGAAGAAGAACCCCTTCACTGTCGTGATCTTTTATTTGTTCCGCCTGATCCGACCCTTCATAATAATCTTCATATACCTTATAACTGCTATCTGGCCGGGTCTCTTTTATCAGTCTCGCGCGGTTGTTACCGTCTGAGTTCTCATCGAGATATTCGTATATCGCGCGATCGGAGTCAACTTTTGTGTGCAGGCGGCCGGAGGCATAATAATCTTCGACCACCGTTATAGCTCCTTCGGTATCGTATTCGAAAGCTGTTACGGCTATCTGCCGTTCCGGATCAGAATAACCGACTTTTCTGCTTATGTCATCCGCGCCCGGATGGTATTCATATTCGTAAACTACAATACCGTTATCGTTCGCGGTTTTCCGGGAAGCGGCCGTTACCCTTCCTAAACCGGTGTTATTCCAATCCTCGTCTTTATATTCGTACGCGGTAAATCCTTCGCTGTCGGCAATATTCCTTTTTCTCTTTTCGAGGAAATGCGGGTCTGTTTTGTAATATTCGCGTATTTCAAAAAGTCTTGATTTTAGATCGATGTTTAGTACTATGTGGCTGTATGGGCCCGGAGGACCCG
>JAHJBY010000008.1 GCA_018813285.1 Candidatus Omnitrophota bacterium | reverse complement strand
GTTCCTGGTTAACAGTGCGGTGCGCATGTATGACTCCTGGCCAGAAGGCCATGGTTTGGCATCTTTATAGCCAAAGCCACTATAACCCGCTATACCTCTCTGAAGTCATTTTACCATAATTTTCATTTTTTTCAATGTTTTTTTGTGAATAATGAAGAACAGACGCAGGTATAGAGGTGAATAATTATTCGCCCAAAAATGTAGAAATACAAGTAAAATCCCCAATTATTTTATGTTCACTAAAAACACTTTTACTTTTTAGAGGTTGCTTCGTTCTCTACTTCGCCCTTCAACACATAACATACTGGTCGGGCTTCGCAGAAGCCCTCGCAATGGTAGACGAGCTGGAAAACGCTAAAAGAAGGGCTACGACGATGGGTTGTTATAAGGTGGGGTCCTTTAGGCAAACCCGGTTCAAGCTTGCGAGGTTTCTTTTGTAAATCCTCTGATAAAGATCGCTGCATGGCTTAAGTTCCGCGGCTTTTTTGAATTCGGAAAGCATGAGCTGTTCTGTATGCGGGCTTCTTCGTCCCCTGTTGAGTTTTTTCAGCACAAGGGCGTAATGCATATGATAATACGGGTCTGTCGGGCACAGATCGATGCCCTGCTTCATGAACTGAAGCATCTGTTTATATGTTTGGTTTCTGTTTTCTGTTTTCTGTTTTTTGATCTCACTAACAAGAATCTTATATTTTTGAAGATATAATTTTGCGTTAGTGGAATCAAGTTTCGTTGCTATATCAAGCAAACTTAATCCTCTGTCGATACTGATTTTACCCCCTTCGGCTGCCATACTCATGCTGTAGAGGCGGTCGGCAATGAATACCGTCATCACGCTCACTGCGTAAGTGAGAGAGAAAACTACTAGTAGCAATCTGATTATGCGTCTCTTCATATCCATACTTAAGGCTCGAGGCTAGAGGCAAGAGGCTAGAACAGTATTATTGCCTATGCCTTATAATGCCTCCAATCATTTTACCTAATTCCAAACACTCTGTGTCAATATTTGTGAAATCCTTTTCACATAAATGACCTATTTCATAAGCTATCGTATTTTGAGTTCGTAATTCAGCGGCTGATCCTTTTGCCATGTAGAAAAATCGAACCGCTTCTTTATCAGTTTTCCGTTCGTCTCCTTCAGCGATGTTACTTGCAACACTAACTGCCGAACGTCTCATTTGATCTCTGAGGCCAAAATCTTTTGAGATTTTGCCGCTATCCGTTATTTTGTAAACCAAAACTGCAAGATCTTTTGCCCTTTGCCAAATTTTTAAAGATTTAAATCCTGTCACGGTACTCCCTCTCTTGCCCCGCGCCTCTAGCCTCTAGCCTATTCTTCCAGATGTTGTGCCCCCGATTTAAGACGACGGATACACTCCCTGAATCTCCTGAAATACCAGATCAGGAACGCCAGAAGAAACGCCCCCCCTGCCGCGCCCATTTCCGCTAACAAATGTAAATAATCCTGGTGCGCATACTCCAAAAATCCCCATTTTAGTGGAAAAGTTTGATATTTTGGAAAGACATACTGATAAGTTCCCATCCCGGTACCAAAAATGTGGAATTCTTTGATCACTTTATATGTATCGATCCATATACATGGACGCAGCATAATGATATCTTTTGTGCCCAAGACCATTTTTTCTATGTTAATCTTTAATGATACAAACCTATTCATTGTATTTTCCGGTCCAACCCAAACTATCATCGCAATAAACAGAGTTAATACCAATACCGCTGAAATAACCAGTTTCTTTTTTCGGCTGCGCGGGCCTATAGCGACGCATGTGACAGAAAAGATGATCAAGGCTATCAAAAAACTTATTATCCCGCCTCTGGAAGAGCTTAAAAACAAGGCGGTAACCATGACGATAGAAACAAACAAATAAAGCAGTATCTGATTCGCCGAACTGGATGAAAACCATACGATTTTGTCTTTCAATCTTTTTAAATGCCTTAGCGGAGACAAAAATATCCCTGAATAAAAGGAAGCGATAGCGAGAAAAGCGGTCATTTCCATAAACCCGGCGAAATGATTATAGCATACATATGGGCCAAAATGTGTGCCGGGTTTGTCTATAATCCAGAAAATCTTGCCTTTTGCGCTGAACCATTGGAGAATAGAGAATACAGCTACGATGAAGCCAATGGTAATGATAGAATTAATTAACTTGTTGAGAAACACGTAATTAAGGTTAGCAGTGGATCTTGAGATTGCCGCGTCCTCTGCTTCGCCTTGCTGGCTTCGCAGAAGTCCTCGCAATGACGAGGCTTTACTTCTTCGTAATGACGGAGATCGCAGGGACGCGGTGATGGTTAATAAAACCGTGAAATATAGAGCGTTTGCGGGCATATGAAGGTTAAAATCGACAAAACTGTGAAAAAGTATTGATAGAACACCTACTATGGCCCCGAACATCAAAAAGGTGGGTTGTATGGATCTTGGCACCCTTTGCCTTTGTTCAGGCGGAGTAACAATTTTTGAAAGAACAGTAAAATAGATAAACATAAAGGAAACGAGTTTTACGAGATATCCAATAGTCGCGTTTGGATAGAGGCTTAGTGTTTGCAATAGATCCGATCCCAGCGTGTAGGTTTGTCTTATTTGAAACGTCTTTGGGCTAAGAAATGATATGACTTCCTTCGAAAATGGAATAATGTACGCAAGATTAATGAGAAGGAAAAACAGTATGGCTATGCTCTCGGGACGGAGGAAAATGTTTGGTTTAAGGGTCGTACTCTCGCCTCGCGCCTCGCGCCTCTTGCCTGATTTTAAAAAGTGCAGATCAAAGATGATAAGGCTTACAACAGCTATCGTACAATAGGCCCATGTGTGAACACTGGCAAAAGCGAATGGAGCGAAAAAGAGCAGCGCAATGAGAAGGAAATCCGTTATATTGTCGCGAGTAAACCGCATATCGGTTGTCAGTTATCAGGCGTTTGACGTCTTTTTTTGTTTTGAACCTTCGTAATCATGGCCATATTTGCCGTACTTACCGTAGTATTGGTAGTAGTAATATCCGCCGGTCTTTCCCTTTTCGACCATATTAAGAACCGCGCCTATGACATTTGACGATTTGACCGACTCAAGGATCTCTTTTGACTGGAGCGCGGCGTTGCGATGGGTCTCGCCGCATTTAACGACAAGTATCGTACCATCAACCCTGCCGGAGAGAACTACAGCATCGGTGACCGCGAGCACCGGCGGAGAATCTATGATAATACGGTCATATCTTTTCTCCAGTTTTTCGAGCAGCGCGTCCATTTTCTTTGAGCCAAGAAGCTCTGAAGGATTAGGAGGAATGGTACCACAGGAGATCACATCAAGATTTTGTATGTCGGTATGGTTAAGCGCCGCGTCAATATCTTCATCTGCCGCAATGATTTCGCTCAAACCACGTTCAATTTTTATGTTGAATGTTTTTTCGATGCGCGGCTGCCTGAGATCGGCATCAAGGAGAAGCGTCTTTTCCCCTGATTGCGCCATGACTATCGC
>JAHJBY010000063.1 GCA_018813285.1 Candidatus Omnitrophota bacterium | reverse complement strand
AAACATGCCAAGGCGCGCGAAAATGTCCCTGTGTACGACGGCAGTCGAGATGCTTATGCAGCAGAGAGGGAGGGTACTTTTGTATACAGAGCCGGAGGGTTTTTTATGCTTCAATTTCTGCGGCAACAATTTATCGTTCCTGTACCAGACTTCTTCGGAATGGAAGATCTTTATTTGAGGAAGATTGTGTATGTACTCTGCTGTTTTTTTTAACTTATCGATGGTCCACCAGTCGTCCGAATCGAGAAACGCTATAAATTCTCCCACGGCTTTTTCTAACCCGCGATTGCGCGCGTGCGCCACCCCGTGATTATCCTGACGGATATATGTAAGTCTGTCGTCGGTGTAGGAAGCCAGCAGCTCGTCTGTCCCGTCCGTTGAACCATCATCAATAATGATCGCTTCGAAATCAGAGTAGTTTTGTGCCATCACGGAATCCACACATTTCTTCAGGAATGGTTTCCGGTTATGAGACGGTATTATTACAGAAAAGAAAGGTTGAAGCTTCACAGGGGTATTATATAATATAAAGGAAAGAAATCTACGAAAAAGACACCGAAAGCGCAAAACACAAGAGAGGGCCAGTGGTCAAGGGGCAAAAAAGGCACAGAGGCACAGAGAGACATCCCTCGGCTTCGCTCGGGACAGGAGGGGTAAATCGTGAATGGTGAATCGTAGGGGCGAAAAATATTTCGCCCTAAAAAGTGAATAGATGGTGAAGGGAAGAGGAAGAGAGAGGCAAGGGGCAAGGGTCAAAAAACTGAAAACTGAAAACTAATAGAGGTAGGCGTCATGGACGTAAGGAGGATCATGAGAAAACGCAAGTTTCTGGTGGCCGTTATCGGAGGGCACAAATGCGGCAAAGAAGTATCCGCCCTGGCGGAGCAAGTAGGTAAGGTCGTGGCCGATGCCGGCGCTGTTGTTGTATGCGGAGGCCTCGGCGGTATAATGGAGGCGGTCTCGCGGGGCGCGAAGGAAGCCGGTGGCTTAACGATTGGAATAATACCGGGGAATGATAAAAACAAGGCGAATCGGTTCGTTGATATAGTGCTGCCGACTGACATGGGATTTTCAAGAAATACATTCGTAGCGGGCGCTGGCGATCTTGTTGTGGCATTGCCGGGAGAGCTTGGTACGCTTTCTGAAATAAGTTTCGCGTTAATAGGTAAAAAACCCGTTTTTGGATTCAATACGTGGGATATTGAGGGAGTTGTTGCTCTTAAAGACATCGGAGAATTGAAAGCCGCGATAGAACGCAATATGGCAGGTGGTAAATGATAAAGGATCTTGTCAGAAAATGCAGGAGTTATAGGAGATTTGAAGAAGGGCATAAGGTTACGTTAAATACCTTGAAAAAGTTTATCGAGCTTGCAAGATGCTTGCCAAGCGCGCGGAATCAACAGGCCTTAAAATTCATTCTTTCAAATAAGGCCGATAATAACGAGAGGATATTTCCGGCGCTCAGATGGGCAGGGGCGTTAAAAGGCTGGGGCGGTCCGAAAAAAGGTGAAAAGCCGGCCGCGTATGTTGTTGTGCTGGGAGATACAAAGATCTCCCGGGATTTTTACTGTGACCATGGTATAGCGGCATACGGCATTCTGCTTGGCGCGGCAGAAAAAGGGCTCGGCGGATGCATGATAGGCGCTATTGACAGAACGCTTCTTCGGAAAAACCTCAAGATCCCGGTTCGTTATGAAATATTGCTTGTTGTAGCCATTGGTAAACCCGCGGAGAAAGTGGTCATTGAAGACGCGGAAGACGGTGAGATCACGTATTACCGCGATAAAAAAAGCGGACATCACGTACCGAAAAGACCGTTGGAAGAGTTGATAGAGCCTTCAGCCTTCAGCTGTCAGCTTTCAGCTAAAAAAGACGCGAAATGCGGAATGCAAAACGCAAGACGTACGATGGTGAATCGTAGATAGTAAATGGTGAATGGGTTCAAGGAAAAGCTGATAGCTCTATGCTCCTTGACCCTTGACCCTTGACCCTTGTTTTGATAAAGTATTCTCATGATAAACAAGCTTAAAGAAGACATAGACCGTGAAATACGCCTCTTTCAAGCCGATGTGAAAAAGGACCTCAAGCTGCATACGATCTCGCCGCTTCTTTTTGAGGGCATAAAGGATTTT
>JAHJBY010000062.1 GCA_018813285.1 Candidatus Omnitrophota bacterium | reverse complement strand
GCGGGACAGGCTAAACCCCGCCGTTTACGGCGGGGATACATGTGAGCCGCCTCAGTATGAATCCTTACATGGAAACCCCGGGCTTCAGCCCAGGGAGTTGAAATGTTTCATTGTCCGCGCAGAACACCGTATCTACGCGGTCTCGTCACACGGTTTATAAGCGGTGTCGCCGCGTTCATAAAAAGGATCGAATACATAACACCTTCCGGTAATCCTCCCCATATCCTGATAGTCATTGTTATAAGCCCGCAACCGATCCCGAACACCCACCTTCCATTCTTTGTAACAGGCGTTGTCACGGGATCTGTGGCCATAAATATCGCTCCTATGAAGAACCCTCCGGCAAAAAGACAAAATATCGGCGGATAAAATTTCTCCGGGCTGATCGCGTAAGTTATCCACGAAAAGCATACTAACGTTATCGCATACGCGACAGAAATCCTGTAGTCTATTATTTTTTTCCACACGAGGTATATAAATCCGATAAGAAGCGCGGCAGCGGACGTCTCGCCGAGAGACCCGCCGACATTCCCCACGAACATGATCGCCGGAGAAGTAAAAACATGGTTGAATTTTGCCAACCCGAGAGGGGTCGCTGTGGTCATGGCATCAAGCGTAACAGGCGCGGTCCATGTTGTAAGCGCAATGGGGAAAGCCGCCATCAGAAAGGCTCGAGCAAGAAGTGCCGGGTTGAATATATTGTGTCCCAGCCCGCCGAATATCTCTTTTCCCATGGCGATCGCGAAAGCTCCCCCGAGAAAAACCATCCACAGAGGAATTGCCGGCGGAAGGATCATCGCCAGAAGCAAACCGGTTACAATCGCGCTGTAATCGCCGAGACGCGCCTCGCGTCCCTGCAACCTTCGAAAAAGGTATTCCGTTATAACACATCCGGCAACCGAAATTAAAATAACACTGATGGCTTTTATTTGAAAAAAATAAAGGCTGGCGATGATCGCCGGGACAAGAGCCTTGATCACCCCTTTCATCATAAAACGCGTGTCCATTGAAGAAGTAATATGCGGTGACGCGTTTATTGTTAATCTTTTCATCGCTTTCTCTTTTCCAGGGCCATTTTCCCTTCCTTAATATACTGAACCAAAGGGATGCGGGACGGACACGAATACGCGCACGCGCCGCATTCCATGCAATCAGAGACATATAATTTTTCCACAGCGTCCCATTTTTTTACGCGGACATTTCTTATGATCTCCGTGGGGCTGAGCCTGAGAGGACACACATCAACGCATTTCGCGCATTTGAGGCAATTTCCTTCCTTGCGGTCTTCCGCAATATCATCGGACAGAAATAATATTCCGGAAGTGTTTTTTAGGATCGGTACTTCCAGCTGCGGTTGAGCGAATCCCATCATTGGCCCGCCTACAACCACTTTTTTGGGTTCTTTTTTGAACTCGATCCCGTGACATTCCAGCATCTCTCTTATTGTAGTTCCCACCCGCACAACATAATTGCCGGGTTTGTCCAGGCAATCACCGGAAATAGTGACGATCCTTTCTATAAGAGGTTTTCCGCGGTAGATGGCTTCTGAGATCGCATACGCGGTTCCAACGTTTTGAATAAGGCATCCAACATCCAGCGGCAACTTGCCCGGGGGGACCTCTATCCCGGTTATCGCTTTTACCAGCTGTTTTTCTCCACCCTGAGGATATTTTGTTTTAACGATCACAAGGTGGATATCCCTTATCGCCCGGCGTTTTGAAAAACTGATCGCTTTTTGAAAAGCGAAAAATGCCGCTTTCTTGTTATCCTCCACGGCAATGTATGTTTCTTCAGGCCGGACTATATCCATAATAAGCTCGATGCCTTTCCCGACTTCTGCCGTCTTGCGAACCATTAAAGTATGGTCGCATGTCAGAAATGGCTCACATTCAGCGCCGTTGATGATAAGGGTTTTTATTTTTTTCCCGTCCGGTATCGTCAGCTTAACATGGGTGGGAAACGCCGCGCCGCCCATTCCGACTATGCCGGAATCTTTGATCCTGCCGATCACGACATCCGGGGCAAGGTCGTGAGCCCCGGTTTCGTTGTACACTCCGGGACTCTTGCTCTTGTCGGTCTCTATAACAACCGACATAGTGAATCCAAGCGCGGGGTGAAACTTTTTTGCTATTTCCGCGACTGTCCCGCAAACCGAAGAATGCACAGGGCTTGAAACATAACTGTCGCTTTTCCCCAGAACCTGGCCTTCCATAACATAGTCCCCTTTCCCGACAAGCGGCTTATTAGGCGCTCCGATGTGCTGTGACAGGGGAATGATCACCTCTTTAGGAAGCACCATGTCACGCAGGGGCTCCCTTATGCTTATTTCCTTGTTATATCGCGGATGTATTCCGCCGGGGAAAGTACGTGTTTTCATATTTCTTACCCTTTTTCGCGAAGCTTAACTGTGCATTTATTATACATGTCACGCCTTGTTTGTCAATGTGCGCGTCCGGGGTGTAGGCACACCTTTTGTTGTCGACTTTTACATTGACCACCAACTTTTTTTGTTATATCATTAACCTATAAATTTTCTGGGATAGGGGCGAACGAGATATATAATGTTAAAACGAAAACTAAAAAAGCTTTACTGTTGCGAAAAATGCCGGAACTACTGGACCTGTGAAACAAAATGGTACAGAGGTGAACACGGTGAGGAGAATGTTTGCTGTTCTCTTTGTTCTTTCTATGAAGTCTGTTGGAGAAATATACTGACGCCCAAACAATCATCTAAAAAAAAATCTAAACCGATTTCACGCGAAAAATAAGCGTCCACTTGTGCCCGCGTAGCTCAGTTGGTAGAGCAAAGCATTCGTAATGCTTAGGTCAGTGGTTCGACTCCACTCGCGGGCTCCAATATTCTACTGCTCATATCCATTTTCTAATTACCGTTCACAAGTCACGATCCACGCCCCGCCGCGAGCGCAGTTGTTTACACTCATTAGATAAGGTATACTATCTGACATCATGAAAATATCCTTTTTAAAAACACGTTTTCTTATATATCTGCTGTTCCTCACTGTGCTTGGGTCTTTTTTATTCAATTTCCTCCTTACCCGGCAAAGCTCCATTACCTACAAATATTTTATAGAAAAACCTGCCGCCTATAATCTGGAACGTTCGGAACGCCTCGCGACATCTATATACAAAAGCTTTCAGCAAGAGGTGCCAGATCCATCGATGAGGAACATTCATAAGTTTGTGGAGAAATATGACGAGATCCCTTTCTTGACCGTGAATTTTATATATCAGGATGACGGCGACGTGACACGAAGTGTGATAGGGAATGTAAAAGAAATAGATATTTTACGCGCGGAATATGTTTATCCGATAAAATACGGATCTCAAGATATCGGAACTCTCATGATATACGACATTAATAAGGAGTACGCGAAAGGAATGCAAGAATACCGGCATATACTGAATATTACGCGCCTTTTTTTCGTTCTGCTTCTTTTTCTCCTTTTGTCTATTCTTCTTTATCGCGAATATTCAACAAAGATCGAACAGGAAAAACGCATAGCCGAATATCAGGCTGTCCATGACGGCCTTACAGGTCTTAACACCCATAAATATTTTCGTGAACATTTGGCTCAGGCGATCATGAGAGCACAACGATACAAGAGGCCTGTCTCACTCATAATGTGCGATGTAGACCATTTTAAGGATTTTAACGATAAATATGGTCACCTCGCCGGTGATGAGGTCTTAAGGGCCGTCTCAACTATTATTGCCGACAATGTACGGGCATCCGACATCGTTGCCAGATATGGAGGAGAAGAATTCGCGGTGTTATTAATGGAGATAGGCGGGGGGAAATCTCACAAACCCGGAAAAACAAAAACCGACGGGCTTGCGGAAGAAGCGCTTGATATTGCCAAGCGGATAAAAAAACTTATAGGTTTAACGCAAGTGCGTCTGCACTCCACCGAAGCGAATGTTACTATCAGTATGGGAATTTCCACTTTTACCGGTAAGGACGATTATAAACCGGAATACCTGATCAGTGAGGCAGATCTGGCGCTATATGAATCGAAGAATAACGGAAGGAACAGGATCACTGTCTTTGATCCCGCGACAAAACAATTCACGGAATACCAGTAGATATTTTATAAGTACGCGTGTTTCTTAAGATACGTGATATAGTCCGCCACGGCGTCTTCCAGCGTACGGCAAGCCACATTACATCCGGTTGCGGCCAGTTTTGTCATATCCGCCCGCGTAAAATACTGATATTTCATCTTCAATGATTCAGGCATATCAACATAGTCGATGTTCGCGTTGTTGCCGGCCGCCCGGAACATTGCCCTCACCAGATCGTTCCAGCTGCGTGCCGCGCCGGTTCCCAAGTTGAAGATACCTGTCGTAGAGGGCGAACGAAAAAGATCGTACATAATATTCACGACGTCTTTAATATAAACAAAATCTCTTTTCTGCTCACCGTCTGCGTACTCATCCCGGTAAGATTTGAAGAGAGTTATTTTACCCGAGGCGACTTCCTTGTATTTCTTACAGACAACACTCATCATGTCGCCTTTGTGGTATTCGTTCGGCCCGAAAACATTAAAAAATTTAAGACCTGTTACCTTTTTTTCAAAACCGTTCCTGAGCACCCACATGTCAAAAAGTTGTTTAGAAAAACCATACATATTCAGCGGCCTCAATCGCCGGGTGTTCTCGTTGCTGTCTGAATAACCCATCTCACCGTCGCCGTAGGCCGCCGCGGAGGATGCGTACATGAATGGCGCTTTTTTTCGAAAAGCCCATTTCGCGAGTGTTTTAGAATACTCGTAGTTGTTTTTTATAAAATAGTCCGCGTCGGCAAGCGTAGTTGATGAGCAAGCCCCGATATGAACAACGTGTTTCGGTTTTTTTATCCTGTTATTCTTGATCTGGCACAGAAAATCTTCTTTTTGGATATAATCACGGAATTTTTTCCCGTTCAAGTTTTTCCATTTATCGGTGTCGTCGAGATGATCAACGACTATAATATCACTGACCCCCTCTTCGTTAAGCTTCCACAGAAAACAGCTGCCGATAAAACCTGCTCCACCCGTTAAAACTATCATTTTTCCTCCGGAGTAGACGTTTTGTTAGAACTATGTTTGATAGCGTTTCTGATTTGTTCTATATTTCTATACACCCACCATGTAACAGCCTCTTTTTTCATTGTTTCTCTCGCGTCACGAGCGGGATAACCAAAAATGGTCGCGCCGGATTTCACGTCTCTTATAACCCCGGCTTGAGCGGCAACCTTTACATTGTCCCCGATATGGGTGTGGTCGGAAACCCCGGCCTGTCCCCCCGTCATTGTGTTGTCGCCGATGGAAGAACTTCCTCCAATGCCCAGTTGCGCGGCGATCAGCACGTTGCGCCCGATCCGAACGTTGTGCCCTATTTGCACAAGATTATCTATTTTTGTACTCTCCCCGATGACCGTATCCGAAAAAGCCCCTTTGTCAATACATGTGTTAGCGCCTATTTCAACATCATCCCCGATGATCACCTGGCCGAGTTGTGGCACTTTGAAAATTTTACCATCCTTTGGAATATACCCGAACCCATCGGCGCCTATCACCGAACCGGCATGAATAATCACATTTTTTCCTGTCACCGAACGATCGTATATCTTCACCCCGGGAAACATGTGATTTTTTTCTCCGATCCTGACCTCCTTTCCTATAACACAGTGCGCGTCAATTGTCGCCGAATCTCCTATCTTTGTATTATCACCGATAACAACATACGGGCCTATTGAAACGTTCTTCCCGATAACGGCTGATCCGCTGATAACAGCAGTTGAATGTATCCCGCCGGGAACTGTCGGGGCAATTGATATCATCACATTGTAAAGCGTCGTTAGCGCTATTTTAATGTCTTTAACCTTCAATGCGGGTTTTGGATAATTTTTCGCGGCCAGAGCCGTTAAAACACATGTTGCATCGCTTTCTTTCGCCGCGTTAAGCTGATCTTTGTCGGCGGCAAACGTAAGGTCCCCGGGAGAAGCAAAACGAACATCGGTTAATCCGCTTATTTCAAGCTCTCCATCCCCTTGAAGCGTCGCGTCCAGAAGAGCGGCGATCTCTTTTAATCTCATCATTTTCCACCTCGCGTTTTATCGTGCATGCGTATCCATAACGCATATCATTGTACACAAGACCGCGCGGAATTAAAACCTTTTATTCACATAAGGCCCTGGAAATAAAAATCCCTATCATATGATAGGGATTTTTATCTCGCTCCTCTCGCTTATGCTCTACAGGCTGTCTGACAAGCTTTTGCCGGCTTTAAAAGATACCACTTTCTTCGCGGCTATTTTGATAGTCTTGCCGGTCTGAGGGTTCCTGCCGATCCTGGCCTTTCTTGTCTTCATTTTAAATGTGCCCAATTCAGGAAGACGGATAACTCTGTCTTTCGCGTTGCCTTTGCTTAAACGGCCTGAAAGTGCCTCCACAACAGCGTCATAGGCTTTTGTGGCCTCGGTTTTTGTGTCATATCCACCAGTTTTTACGATCGTGCCAATGAGATCTGCTTTGTTCATACGACTCGCCTCCTTTCTTTTTCTCTTCTTCTTGAAATTTCACATTTGAAATCCACAACAGGTTGATTGTACAAAATTTTATCGATGTTGTCAATACTAAACAGAAGGAATGGGGGTTACAGCGCCTCTCGCCTCTGTCAACCTTATCCCGCTTGCAATGGCGGGTATTGTCGTGAGTCGTTGATCGGTAACTGATGGCTGAACGCTGACAGCCTACTTGACCCTTGACCCTTGACCCTTGTATAATGTGTGTGCTTCGAACAGTGTCCCCGTAGCTCAGTTGGATAGAGTACCGGCCTCCGAAGCCGAGAGCGGCAGTTCGAGTCTGCCCGGGGACGCCATTTTTTTAACTCTTCGATCGCATCAACAAAAATGGCTGATAAATCTTTCTTACACGCCGCGGATCGGGACGCGCTGAACATACTGGGAAATTGTCTCTTGAAACTTTTTCAGTTCGGCCGGAGTATATGGTTTTATCGTTTGAAACTTTTTATCCAGCGTGATTGCCGCACGAAACTGTTGAAGACAATATTTGTCGGCTCCTTTGACCAGCTTGCTTATTTCATCGAGATCCCCGACATCCACCACTCCGGGAACACAAGTGGTGCGGAACTCATAAGGAACACAGGCAAGCATTATTAATCGGATCGTCCTGGAAACGCGATCGAGGGCGTCTCGCATATCTGTGACAAGGGAATACCTGGAAAGCGCGGTTTTTATATCAAGCGCAATGTAATCTATTGCTTCCTCTTTAAGAAGCCTCTCTATTAGATCAGGCTCCGCACCGTTCGTATCGAGCTTGACCTTTAATCCTATGTCTTTCACTTTTTTGATAAAGTCCGGCAGATCCTTATGGATAGTCGGCTCCCCGCCGGTTATGACAAGGCCTTCTATCATATTTCCGCGCCCGGCTAAAAAAGACAAGACTTCTTCTTCGGGGTGATCGACTTTTGTTTTCGGCGGGATCAGGTCCGGGTTCTGGCAATATCCGCATCGAAAATTACATCCCTGCGTAAATACGACCGAACATATGGCCCCCGGATAATCAACAAGAGACAGTTTTTGCAGGCCTGCTATTATCATCCTTGCTCATCAGTGTCTCTCGGTTAAATTTCTTCCGGTCCTTAAACTCTTCAGCCTTCCCTTTGTTCCATGATTGTACGGGCCGAAAAAAACCGGTTACGCGCGAAAAAACTTCCACTTTGCATTGTTTGCTGCTCATGTGACGCTTCATTCTTGTTTGTTCAACTTCTTCGGTGTCCCCATAGGGGCACGTAAAATGTTCACCCGATATGTATCCGTGTTCCGAGCATATCGTAAAAGACGGTGTTACGGTGTAATAGGGCATTTTGTAATTGCTCGCTATCTTGCGGACAAGGTTCTTGCAGACATTTTTGTCTTCGATCCTTTCTCCGAGCATCATGTGAAATACAGTCCCGCCGGTGTACAGCGACTGGATATCATCCTGATGGTCCATTACCCATAAAAGATCGTCCGTGTAATTGACAGGCAGATTTGATGAATTTGTGTAATACGGCTCGTCTTTCCCCTGGGTGATTATGCCGGGATATTTTTCGCGGTCCATTTTTGCTAAACGGTACGTTGTCCCTTCGGCCGGTGTCGCTTCAAGGTTGTACATATGTCCGGTCTCTTCCTGAAAATCCACCATCCGTCGGCGTATGTAATCCAGAAGTTCTTTGGCAAATTCTTTGCCCTTCTTATTGCCTATATCCTCTTTCAGAAGGTTCAGACATGCTTCGTTCACGCCTATCACTCCGATAGTGGAAAAATGGTTCGCCCAAAAGTTTTTGAGCCGATTTTTAACGTCGCTAAGATAGTGCTTTGAATATGGATATAATCCCTGCGCTGTGAAATCCTCTAAGACCCGGCGTTTTAGCTCGAGGGATTCTTTCGCGATCCGCATCAGTTCATCGAGCCCCTCGAAAAACTCTTTCTTGTCCACCGACATGTACGCAAGCCTGGGCAGGTTCAGCGTAACAACCCCAATGGATCCCGTGAGCGGATTCGATCCAAAAAGTCCCCCGCCTCTTTTCCGAAGTTCTCGATTGTCTAATCTCAGTCTGCAGCACATGCTTCTGGCATCATTCGGATCCATATCACTGTTCACAAAATTCGAAAAATACGGGATCCCGTATTTTGCTGTCATTTCCCACAAACCGTCGAGATCCTTGTTCTCCCAATCAAAATCCTTGGTTATGTTATATGTTGGTATCGGGAAAGAGAATATTCTTCCTTTCGCGTCACCGGCTATCATCACCTCGCAGAAAGCCTTGTTAATAAGATTCGCTTCGTGCTGGAAATCCCCGTATTTCGCGTCCCGGGGTTTTCCGCCGATAATAACCGCTTCGTCCTTAAACGCTTCGGGGATCACAAGGTCCATCGTTATGTTGGTGAACGGCGTCTGGAACCCCACCCTTGTCGGCACGTTGATATTAAAAATAAACTCCTGCATATACTGTTTGATCTGGCTGTATTCAAGGCCGTCATAACGAATATACGGCGCTAAGAGCGTATCAAAATTAGAAAATGCCTGAGCTCCCGCCGCTTCTCCCTGCAGGGTATAGAAGAAATTGACTATTTGCCCCAACGCCACCCTGAAATGTTTCGGTGCGTTTGATTCCACTTTCCCGTATGCGCCGCCGAACCCGCGGATAAGCAGGTCTTTCAGATCCCAGCCGCAACAATACGCGCTTATGGATCCAAGGTCGTGTATGTGCACATCACCCGAAAGGTGCCTTTCCGCGATCTCTTTAGGATATATTTTATCCAGCCAATATTTGTTGGACACAGCCGTCGAAATAAAATTGTTCAACCCCTGAAGTGAGTATCCCATATTCGCGTTTTCTTTAACACGCCAATCCTTTTGCTGGATATAATTATCCACCATGTTTACGGCGTCACTTAAAAGTTTTTTAGTCTGGCGCAATTTGGCATGCTGCTCGCGGTAAAGGATATACGCTTTCGCGGTTTTGGCGTGGCCGTTCTCGATCAATATCTTCTCTACGAGGTCCTGGACATTCTCAACGGTTGGAACCCTGTCCCCCTTGTACATCACTTCCAGAAAAGAGATCAATTTCCTTGTTATATCGCGGGCCTTTTGGGCATCTTCTCCTCCAACGGCTTTAGCCGCTTCAAGGATAGCTTTGTCGATCTTTGCCGGCTCGAATTGTTCTAATCGGCCGTCTCTTTTTCTGATGAACTTGATGTCTGTGGGGTGCATGTTTTTCCTTTCTTCTTGTTTTTTCATATTGATGAAAGCCTAACAAAACTACCATATATTGATATTTCTGTCAAGCCAGACACAATATATAGTTAGCACAAAAAAAGATGGCTTTTTTGTTCTTGACAGTATTATTGCTGTTTTTTAGTGGTTTTATCCTGTGATCGCAAAGAAAATAAGAATGCCTTTTCATATCATCAAACAAGAAATTAGATTCTTCGTCGCGCCGCTCCTCAGAATGACGGCGTGTGAGTCTGTCATTCTGCCTGTCCGGAGCCCCTCGGCTTCGCCTCGGGACTCCGGCCTTCAGCCTTCGCAGGATCAGTTTTGCTATTCGTAAAACTGGCGAGGCGTCTCTGACACGTTTCGACACCCTGAGGCGGGATTTAGACTGACCATTTCATCTTTAGGAAAAATTATAAGACCAGTCTTCTCTTCGGCTTTCTAAATATAAACGTAGTCTGGTTTGACTTTGAACTAGACCTATTCTTTTTCTTGTTTTTTCTTTTTTGCTGCGTTTTTGTCGGTTTTTACTTTGTCTGCTTGTCATGCTGATTCTTATCTTTTCTCCCTTTATCGCCCATGTCCTCTGCTACTTCTTTTATGTCATCACTTTTTTCTTTCTCGTCAAAACTATATTCTGGGTTAACATTTTTCTTCAAATCTTCCCAAAACTTTTTTCTTTTTTCTGAACCCGGTTCTGAAAGTGTCGGGAATTCAAGAAAAGGTATTTGCATTCCCTCCTTTTCAAGCTCTTCAGACAATATTTCAGCCATTATTCCTTTAAGCACCGACTCTCCGGCTTCTGGATTATCTACCGCATTAGGAGATTCTGTCTGGTGCTTGTTAACTTTATGTTTACCCCATCGTATCCCACACGTCGGACTATTCTCAAGTCCCAAAAATGCAACAAGCCGATAGTTATTTGCTATAAACTCCTTAACCATTAGCATCGGCACCTTTAAAAGCTCCTTGCAATGTGCCCTAAAAAAAGTGTTATCATATTGTTGACGCCCCTGTGGATTTCTCATAAGCCCCATCGCTGTCGTTTCAGGGCAAGCATACTGTATGATGCCAACTCTCTTGTCCATCAGATAATTGGTTAGCTCCTTCGACAACGGGAAGTTCTGTCCAAGGATGTGAACCCTGCAATATGGATTAACAAGGCACTGCGCTATCAAAATAATTTTTCTGTCTTTTTTGCTCATTTTAATTCTCCGTATTGATGCTTTTTTTATCTGAATGCAATGTTTTATTTGCTCATTTTCATTATATCCAAGATTAAGACCAAAAACAAAGTTATTCCAGAAAGTATGAAAATAACCGAAAAATTCACCATTTCTTTTTTTGACGTCAGCCCGCATAACATATTAGTTACAGTTTCCTTGTCTTGTTCCGAAAGATTGCCTTCTTTAATTTTGAAAACCAAATTTTCGTTTTTTATCGTTTTCAGCCTATTCATGCTGACTTTATACCTGTATATAAAAAATACAATAAAGAAGAGAACTCCTATGTACCAGAAAATTTTGGCGTAAAAAGGATTTACGTCCATGTAAAAGCCCACCAACCTCATTGCTACCGCGGCTATTATTCCAACAAATAGAAATATCCAGGATACGAGTGAATCCCTGCATTTTTCGTTATACTTACAGTTTTTGCAATCTTTTTTATCCATAAAACTCCATTATTTTTTTTGCTTTACAGAATGATTTATCACCAAGCCGTAATAACCATCAACCGTTATATCATCGCCATTGCTTATGTTTTCTGTGGCGTTTTGAACACCGGTAACGCAGGGAATACCATACTCCCTTGCTATTATGGCTCCGTGTACAAGCATTCCCCCTCTTCTTTCAACAATACCTGAAACCGCAGATATGATAAAAGTCATTTCGGGATCTATAGAATCGCAAACTATTATATCACCCTGCTGTACTTTAAAAAGGTCCCCTCGTTCAATTATAATTTTAGCCGGACCTCTCGCTATTCCTTTACCGGCTGGCTGGCCCCTCATCTGACGCATTGCTCGGGCCTTGAAATCTTGCCCTTTGTCTTGCTCTATCTCTTTTGGTTGATAGCCTGGAACTTTTAAAGCTAATATGACTTCTTCGACAGCCTGACAGGTTTTTTCATCATGACACTTCTCCCCGAGCCTGTGCTTTGAAACGGACATGGCCCGTAAAAACTGATTTTCTATCTTCCCTAAATATACATTATCATCGTCCCTTAATTTATAACTTAGTTTGGCCAGGCTTAAAAGATCTTTTGCTTTGGTCTTTTCTTCAGTGGGAAAAGATTTAAAAAAATTATTCTCTAACAACTGTATTTGTTTAACACGAGAATCATCTCTTTGATTTTTATTTTCGCCGGCTATTTTCATCAATGACAAAATTGTTTTAATCTGGGTGCTTCTGCCGGAGATATTTCCTGCTACCCCGGGAAAATCTTCAATCAAGTCGTTTATTTCTTCATTGAATCCCGGATCGATTATCTCACCTTCAGATGACACTAAGCCAGTTTTAGTTTTATATTTTATTGCCAACTGCTCTATCTTTTTGTTTCTTTTGACGCTGACGATTTCTTCCGTTGTTAAAAGATCTATAAACTCATAGGGATCTTCGGGATGGATCTTATCGTTATACACTTCACCAAACAGCCTTACTCCATGCGCAAAAGGGATAAACTCTTCCCAATAAACATTTTTCCACTTTTCGTATACCTTCTTGCGGCGTTCCACCTCAAAAGCAAGCTTATTGTTATCAAGTTTTTCAATATCATAATTTTCCAGCTCCCTGGCTTCTTCAAGCAGCTCCGGTATAAGCTTATCAGTAATTTTCGAAGAAAGATCCTTAAGATTGTCAAAGCTTCTCCTTAAAGACATATCCCATTTTCTTCTTTCATTATTATCCTTTAATCCTGAGGTGCTTATAGGTCTTACCTGCAATAGGTATATTTCATTTCTGTAGGATGTCCATTCCAAGTCAGGGATAAATCCCATTTTTCTTTCCAGATCAACAAGAATATAATACAATTCCTCT
>JAHJBY010000061.1 GCA_018813285.1 Candidatus Omnitrophota bacterium | reverse complement strand
TGCGGGTTTCTTCCCCCGCCCACCACCCTAAAAGGAATGTCGCTCGCCAAGCGCGGAAAATAAAAAAGAGAAAGCGGCTACGGGGTTCGGCATATTTCATCCGCCTGCGGCGAATGAAATACCGGGCAAGCCAGGCGGTTTCTTAACGCAAAAAAACCGGAGCCTCAATTTCTCCAATTTTTTTGCTAAACCCGCCTTTGCCTATAATGCGGCATTATAGTCACTTGCCCTTGCCTCACCCCTTCGCTCGCCACTGCGCCCTTGACAGACCTAAATAAAAAATTTAAGGAGTGTCTGTCAAGGGCTTGGGTTAGACATAACCATGTTATGTTAACTTTCTCTTTTTTATTCCCCGCACAAGTCGAGCTCCCTATATTCAACCCCCCAGTTCCGCAGACCCCCCAGTCTTGGGGGGTCTGCGGTTAGAGTTCTCGTCGAGAAATGGGTAGTGGTTTTATATGGGCAATTTAAAGATCGTCGGCTGTAGGCGAAATGAAGAGTATTTTTTTGGCGGGTTATCGTCGGAAAAGCGGTTTTTGCCTTTTTCGGGTCATAAAGAAGGCTGACATACGCCTCTATAATACCCCTTATTTGCGTTTCTGCGGGGGCTTCTTGAGGTTATTAACTAATTCCTTTAACTCCTCTTTCTTAAGTTATAATTTATCTTCTTCTGCGTCACCTGGCGGTTCTATCCCTAAAAATTCTCTATAAATTCTATCCTTGTATTCTTTCCCGATTTCATTAACTGCGCTAATAAATGCTTTGTAAGTTCCTGCGCCGCCAATCTTTTCCCAGAATTCGTCTCCAATTAGTACTACCTCATCATTTTTCATATCAAACCACCGCGCAGGAAAAGCCCAAGCATAATCGGCCCGCTTACCATAAGGATTATATGGTAAAGCGTAATACGCGCCATCAATCTGCCTGGGTTCCATGCTATAAAGTTTCAATATTTTCTCTTTGCTTACCTTTGTCTGATCGCTATTCGGCAACGGAGCTTTTAGTTCAAAAACATACTTCTTATTATTTTTTCTCTCTTCAGCATATACATCGCAAATAACGGTTGTAGGAATAAGCTTCTCACTTTTCCCCTCTAAAATAAAATTTAGTTCTTTTTCCCAATCTGGCTTTACCTTTTTCTCGCCTCTTTCAGAATGTTCAAGAGTATTTAAAGTCTCCTGGATTCTGCGAAGTCTTTCTGCATTAACTTGCCCATTAATGCTAACGCCTTTCTCCCCATAACCCAGTCCCTTATTAGCAGCAACAATCGCCAATTTCTCCCAAGCACTTCCAAACGGAGTTACAAATCTTCTTTCAAAATGTGATCCTTTAAAAATTTCATCAGGCACTAAAGCCGCATACAAAGGTTTTTTTGCTTTGTGGTCCTCTTTAATAAATGGATCTTCAACCAACACCTTATGCATAATTCTATCCATCATTGACTTAACGACAGACTGAATAGCTATTTTCATTTCTTCTTCTTTTGTCATGCTTTTCTCCAAATTAAGATACTCTCATAAAATGCGCTTTCTCGCCGACCAGTGCGCCGATTTACATGGCGCTCGACTCTTCCAATAGATTTAAAACCTACTGCTTCAGGATTATAAAGACCAAATTTGTCGCAAACAACTATTGCAATTACTGCATCTTTAACCATGTAATCCCTGGTATGCAAAATAACTTCGTTGATTCCTTTGATATAATCTTTCCGCGCTTGCTCTGATTTACCGTTTTTAGCAGGACCTATTTCTCGTGTCTCATTATTTTTTAATCCCAACAACTCGTAAGCATATTTATGTTGTTCGTGGTAATCAATTAACCCTACATAAGGAGGAGAGGTAAAAACCAGATCAATATCTTTTGGCAATTCAACTTGCCGAGAATCCGCGTGGTAAACTGCCACTGATGATTTTGTTCTAATTTTCGCAAATTCTTTTATGCGCTCTATTGTATCTAAGGTATACCGATACAAAAATTTATAGGCTTCATTAACAGGTCGGCATGTTCGACCATGCTTATAACAGAAATATGGCTCTGTTTGAGGTTTTTTAGGAAAATCCAGATCAAAATGCGTAACTAATCTTGCTGAACGCGCGGAACGCGACAAAACAATTCTAAGCAAATCTTGATAGGTATAATCCTTTATCAAACTCAAATAAGCCAAAAGATCTTTTTGTGTATCCTTAGCAAACCATGCCTTAATATATTCGTTTTCAGTATTTATTACTTTGTTGATCTTTTTGTTACTAAGAGACTTTCTTCCTAGATCATGCGATCTTTTCAGAATATTGTGCAATTCACCTTCAGCTAATTTTAAATCATATTCTTCAGTTTTTACCTTAGAAAGCAAAACATTAAACTGGGATATATCTGTCCCGATAGAATCAATTCCCAGCACATTTGCTTCAACGAGAGTTGTCCCACAGCCACAGAAAGGGTCATAAACCAAATGTGGCTGATATTTCCTTAAAAAAACCTCCGCAAGCTGCGGAATAAATTTACCCAAATAAGGATGAAGACGATGAACGTGTTTTGTCCTTTTCCTCTCTGGTAACTCGCTCTCACGCCAATTTAGATTTAAATCAGATAACTTGGTATTGGAATTAACGCTAGCGAAGTCTTTTAATGGCTCCTCTTTATATTTCCTTGCAACTAATTGAGCAACAGCATTATCATACATAACTTATTTCCCCCCCCCTTTTTACAATAATAGATACATGCTCTCACAAAAGCTAACACTATTTTTTAGTGGATTTTTCAAACCAAAACCTTCTCTATAACTCAACACACTCGCCAAAGTTAAAGGATTAGGAATCTCTTTACTCACGCTCCGTTTCCATCCCAGCAAAAAACGCCGAAAGACTTACCACCAGCCCCACTTTTTTCTTCAAGCCTTCTTCCGGATCCTTCCGGCCATAATGATTATAATACTTGTCAATGTCTTCAACAAAATATTTTATAGATTCAATTTTTTGATACCCTGCTTTTTCCCACGCTTCACAACTTTCTTAATCGCTTCTCTCTTTTGATCCTTTGTTTTTGCCAGCCACTCTTCACCATCCCAGGTTACAATTTCCTGATCACCAATCACCCGCCATATTGCTCTAACTTCCTCAGCTTCGCTTTCGGTTAATGTCTTACCCTCTCTTGTCCAGTTACCCCCGCTTATAGCCCCTTCTGCGCCTCTTAAATGCCCTGTTATACCCAGGATAGCGATCGCAAAAACCGTCAAAATCCCCCAAATCCGCTTTTTGCCCCTGGTTGCCTCAAATATGCCCTTCATATTTCGCTTATAAGCCCTCTTTTAAATCAAGGCGATATCAAACTATGTCTTTCTTTCAATGCTTACTGAATTTGTCTAAAATATCCGATCAGCCTTTCGGCTTTCTCGCTATCTTTTAGCAATAGGGAAGTTTCATTGTTATACTTTAATCCACTAAACGAATAATTATGACTTCCCGCGATAATCGTTTCTTTATCTATGATCAAAACTTTACTGTGCGTCGTTCTCTCTGGTTTATCAAATCTCACATCGATGCCGGCCGCCTTTAATTTCTCATATACTTTTTGATTCGCCGGTCCTTCTTCTTCCATGTATTCGGGCTTTGGATATTCCAGGATCACATGGACATCAACGCCTCTTTCGTGCGCCCCTATAATATCCTCAAGTAACCGGTTAGAGTATGCCTCTTGATAATCATAAAGCAAAAACAAATAAGCGATCAGATAAATTGATTCTTTAGCATTTTGTATCTCTCTATGAGCAACCTGAAAGTATTCATCATTTAAAATAAGTTCGCTTTGTGTTCCTGTCGTGGCTTTGGCTAAAGGAGGCCAAACCACTGCCTGCTGGCTTGTGGCGCATCCTGAAAAAGTTGTTCCTATTATCAAAAATAAAACTACTGCTGTCCATCTTCTCATTAGACTAAAGCCCGCTCCCTGTAATTTAACACACTTGCCAGCGTAAGCGGATTAGGATCCTCAATATCAACCGAGCTCCATGCGTCCATCATATAACGTTCAATATATTCATAAGGTAAAAATCCGTAACCTTTCTGCCCCCATTTATCAGACCAGGAGTTCTTAAACTTGATAACTTTCTTTTTATCATCGTACCCAACAGGACAAATCGCATGTCCGCCCAGGGCGGTTTCATTTTTCTTTGGCATCGGCACAAGACCGGTTTTAGTTTTCATCATCCCTTCAAAAACTTCAACCCCGATAACGCAAGGCCCCTTATTAGCAAGACTTAAACGCAGCTCACTGAGGTTAAGTATGCGCGCGTAAGTCATAACGCAAAACTTTTTCGCGTTGTCGGCCGCGCCTTTCTTGGGCTTATCCTTTTGATGTGCCTGATACGGCCAAAACTTTTCCTGACAAACACCTTTGTCTTCAAGCACCTGCATTGCC
>JAHJBY010000001.1 GCA_018813285.1 Candidatus Omnitrophota bacterium | reverse complement strand
GACGGGAGGTTTTTTAATGAAACGTTCGATGGCTCCACACAGCGGGAATAGCGCTGTCGCGCATGTCGCGCATGCTGTAAACGAAGTTATTGCCATATATCCTATAACCCCTTCTACGGATATGGGAGAGATGGCGGACGCTAAATCGGCGGCCGGCGAGAAAAACATATGGGGGACAGTACCGCATGTGGTAGAGATGCAATCGGAAGGCGGAGCGGCCGGGGCGGTTCACGGCGCGCTCACGACCGGCGCGTTAACTACTACTTTTACGGCGTCACAGGGGCTTCTCTTGATGATACCGAACATGTACAAGATAGCCGGTGAGCTTACTCCGACGGTGTTCCATGTCGCTGCCAGGTCTATCGCGTGTCAGGCGCTGTCGATATTCGGTGATCACTCGGATGTTATGGCGGCAAGGTCTACAGGGTGGGGTCTGCTTTCCGCCGGAAGTATTCAGGAAGCCATGGATTTTTCTATTATCGCGCAGGCCGCGACGCTTGCGTCCAGGGTGCCGTTCGTTCATTTTTTCGAGGGGTTCAGGGTTTCCCATGAGATCCAGAAAATAGAGGAACTCACGTTTGAGGATATGGACGCGATGCTTGACAGGAAACTTATATATGCCCACCGGAAATGTGGCATGTCGCCGGAGCGTCCGGTATTGCGCGGCACATCACAGAATCCGGATGTGTTTTTCCAGGGCCGGGAATCGGTGAACAAATATTACCTTGAATGTCCCGGCATTGTGCAAAAGACCATGGATAAGTTCGCCGAATTGACCGGTAGGCAATATAAGCTGTTTGAATATATCGGCCGCGAGGACGCGGAAAGAGTGATCGTTATCATGGGATGCGGCGGAGAGGCCGCGCACGAGACAGTGGAATACCTTAACGCGCGGGGCGAAAAAGTCGGGGTTGTGCGGGTGAGATTATTCAGGCCGTTCGATATAAACGCTTTTATCGGTTCTTTGCCGAAAACGGTTAAGGCCATAGCTGTTCTTGACAGGACAAAAGAACCCGGAAGTATCGGTGAGCCGCTTTATGAAGACATAAGAACGGCTGTCGGAGAGGCCATGCAGGAGGGCAGTACCTCGTTTAAAGAATACCCGAAAATAGTCGGCGGCCGATATGGCCTCGGGTCAGCTGAATTCACCCCCGCCATGATAAAAAGCGTTTTCGATAACCTCACGCAAGATAAACCCAAAAACCATTTCACCGTAGGAATTAACGATGATCTGACGAATACAAGCCTTGATTATGATCCTTCTTACAGTGTTGAAAAGTCTGATACTTATCGGGCTATGTTCTATGGCCTCGGTGCTGACGGTACGGTAGGCGCGAACAAAAACTCTATTAAGATCATCGTAGAAAAAACTGATAATTACGCCCAGGGATATTTTGTCTATGATTCAAAAAAGGCAGGGGCGATTACGGTGTCACATCTCAGATTCGGGAAAAATATTATAAGAAGTCCCTATTTGATCAGCTGCGCTAATTTTATAGCATGTCATAACTTTTCTTTTCTCGAGAAGTATGACATGTTAAAAAACATTGAATGTGGCGGAATTTTTCTGCTCAATTCATCACACGCGAAAGACGAGGTATGGGAGGCCCTTCCGCCTGAGGTGCAGAAACAGATAATAGACAAAAAACTCAAGGTCTATGCGATAAACGCGATGAAAATAGCGCAGGAAGTCGGGCTTGGCGCGCGTATCAACGTTATCATGCAGACCGCTTTTTTTCAGATATCCCGGGTTATCGATGAAAAAACAGCGATAGAAGCCATTAAAGAAGCGACGAGGAAAACTTACGGGAAGAAGGGTGATAAAGTCGTTAATATGAACATTCAAGCTATTGATATGGCCCTTTCCAGGATAGAGAAAGTTGAGGTGCCTTCTGAGTTTAAAGGAGAGATCAAGGAAAGAGAAGTTGTTCCGGGGAGCGCTCCGGAATTCATTAAAAAGACAACCACCAAGATACTCCGTGGTGAGGGGGAACGGGTGGCGGTTTCGGAAATGCCCGATGACGGCACCTGGCCTACGGCTACTACGCAGTATGAGAAGAGGAACATTGCCATAGAGATCCCTGTTTGGAATATCGAAACCTGCATACAGTGCGGAAAGTGTTCTCTGGTTTGCCCACATGCCGCTATACGGCCCAAACTGTACACCGAAGAGCTCGCGAAAAACGCGCCCGCGGCATTTAAATACACATCGCCAAGACCACCTAAAGGGCTTGAAGGATACGCGTATACATTGCAAGTAGCGCCTGAAGATTGTACGGGATGCGGTACATGTGTGGAGAATTGTCCGATGAAGGCAAAAGACGCTATTAAGCTGATGCCCCAGGAACCGTTACGCGAGGCCGAAAAAGAAAATTACGAATTCTTCCTAAATTTACCGGAACCGGACCCTGAGCTTTATCAGCGGAACACGATGAAAGGCAGTCAGTATGTCCGTCCGCTATTTGAATATTCCGGCGCGTGTGCCGGGTGTGGAGAGACCGCGTATGTCAAACTTCTGACCCAGCTTTTCGGTGACAGGGCGATCATCGCCAATGCCACCGGATGTTCGTCCATTTACGGCGGTAACCTGCCGACGACGCCTTACGCGAAGCGCGCGGACGGGTGCGGCCCCACATGGAATAACTCGCTTTTTGAAGATAATGCCGAGGTCGCTTACGGTATGCGCCTTACGGTTGATAAATATAACGAATACGCTCACGAGCTGGCCGACAGGATCCTTGATACCGGTTCATGCGAACCGGAACTCAAATTGCTTCTTGAGGAAATAAAAGCCGCTGATCAGTCTCGCCAGGAGGGTATAGAATCGCAGCGCGTCCGGGTAAATAAACTAAAAGCCCTGCTGAATGACTCTGGCCGCGTCGATCGCGCCGAGCTTTTGTCGGTGGCCGAATACTTCATAAAAAAATCTGTCTGGGCCCTCGGCGGAGATGGATGGGCGTATGATATCGGTTACGGCGGGTTGGACCATGTGCTTGCCCAGGGAAAGAACGTAAACGTGCTGGTGCTCGATACGGAAGTATACTCTAATACCGGTGGTCAGGCCTCAAAATCCACTCCCATGGGTGCTGTCGCGAAATTTGCGGCAAGCGGCAAGCCGATCGGTAAAAAAGATCTCGGTTTAATATCGATGTGTTATGGGTATATCTATGTCGCGAAAGTCGCGCTGGGGGCGGATCCTGTGCAGACCATAAAGGCGTTCATTGAAGCCGAAGCATACGATGGCCCTTCGATCATCATCGCGTACGCTCATTGTATTGCCCACGGTATCAACATGGTAAAGGGCCTCGATGAACAGAAGAGAGCTGTTGCTTCCGGGCACTGGCCGCTATTTCGTTATAATCCGCTTCTTCACGCGGAAGGGAAAAATCCCCTTACACTTGACAGCAAGGCACCAAGCATTACATTGGAAGAGTATACGAATAATGAAAACCGGTACACAGTGCTTAAACGGGCAAACCCGGAACGGGCAGCGGAGCTATCGAAAAAGGCCCAGCATCAGACAGAAGAACAGTACAAGCTTTACAAGTACCTGGCCGATAGAAAATGTGATGAAAAAGGGG
>JAHJBY010000060.1 GCA_018813285.1 Candidatus Omnitrophota bacterium | reverse complement strand
TCGAATCGGCAAAAAACCGTCTTTCAGGCACAATTGTTAAGAACGGCCATACTCGCGCGTATTCTGGAAGAAGGAGGGAAACACTTTCTTGCTATCAGAGCACAGTTGTCAGAAACGCTGGAAGATTCTTTTTCCTCAGAGGAAATAACCACCGGACAATTTATCGAGCAGTTGATCAAGACTGACACACCCGGCGCGGCCCCGGAAGAGATCCTGAACAGGATACAGCCGTTCCTGTCGGGAAGATTGGCCATTAGTTTGATAGAGAAACTTGAATGGGGGCTTCGCGCGCTAAAAGCCTTCTATGCCTCCGCGTAATGGGTTTGAGGTTTGCGGTGGGAGGTAAGAGTAACAGGAAGTGTCAAAGTGTCATCGCTCACTTCGTTCGCTGGTATCAAAGTGTAAAGAATAAAAATAGGGCTATATTCGAATGCTGCTATATTCTGATTCTCTGACACTTTGACACTTCCTGTTACTCTTGCCCCTTGACCCGTACCTCTTGCCTTTTCTGACCGGATAATTCTACACCGGATAATTCTACACTTGCTTTTCCAAATAGTGATAGGTATTATATGTAGGTGCACTATAACTTAGCTTCGGGGGAGGATCATGAAAAATGCCCGGTATGATTACCTGGTTTTGGGAAGCGGCCCGGCGGGACATGTCTCGGCCATACGCGCTGCCCAACGCGGCCTAAAAACAGCGATAATTGAAAGAAACGAGGACATGTTCGGCGGTATTTGTCTTAACGAAGGGTGTATCCCGGCAAAATCGTTGTATCATAGCGCGAAATTGATAGAGGACATCAGGAAAAACCATGATCTGTTCGTGTCGGATGGCGCGTATTCGAAAAAAATAAACATGGAAATCATTGTTTCACGCAGCCGGCAAGCGGCCAGCAAGCTTCGCGAAGGCCTTTCTTTTTTATGCAGGAAAAACAGGATAGATGTCATATTCGGTGCCGGCAGTTTTATCGATGAGAAAACCATGTGTGTGATCACGAACGATGCCGGCGATATCGAGGTTAAAGCTGATAAATTTCTTATTGCCACAGGGTCATCACCGGAAGTGCTTTCTGTGCTGCCTTTTGACGGAGAAAGAGTTATCGCCAGTTCCGATGCGATAAGGCTCCGAGAGATCCCCGAAACCATTCTGATAGTGGGGGGCGGCGCCATCGGCGTGGAGTTGGCGAGTTATTTCAATATACTTGGTTCCGGGGTTACGATAATGGAACGGGAGGAGACCATATTGCCGCTTTTCGACAGGGAAATGTCAAAACGTTTGCAGGCGATCTTTAAACGTCGCGGCATAAGGGTTGTCACGGGGGAATCATTAAGCGCGGAAGACGCTGCCGCGTATGAAAGAGTTATCGTATCTGTCGGCCGTGTTCCTTCTTCAGGAGGCATAGGGCTTGATAAAGCAAACGTGAAAATAGATGAACGGGGATATATCGTGGTGGATCGCGAAATGCGGACCACCGCGGAAAATATTTATGCCGCGGGAGACGTGATAAATTCTCCCATGTTGGCCCATGTCGCGTCTGCCGAAGGCGAAATAGCGGCGGTATCCGCCGCGGGCGGCAACCCGGAAGCTCTTGCCTATGATTGCGTACCCAACGTGGTTTATTCGCGTCTCAGGCTTGCCAGTGTGGGACGGAACGAGGAACAGCTAAAGGCTGAAGACGCGCGGTACAAGACTGGAAAACAGTCTTTCAGATCAAACGGCCGGGCTGTGGCTCAGGATGAGGAGGAAGGTTTCATAAAAGTGATAGCGGACAGAGGAACACACCGGCTGTTTGGGGCACATATCCTTGGCGTCCAGGCAGATGAACTTATCCATGAGTTCGCTCTCGCTTTAAGGATGGGATTGACCACAGACAGCATTGTTGGGACTTCTCACGCGCATCCCACTTTTTCAGAAACGATCGTTGATGCCTGCAGGGCAGTTTTTGATAAACCGATACATGGGCAAGGGCATATGACCGGAGGGAGATGATACGATATGCGCCATGAAGCTGTGCTTTGGAGATCCCGGGAAGGCAGCAGCGTTACGTGCGGCCTGTGCGCGCGTCGCTGCAGCATCGCGGAAGACGGGTACGGGATCTGCGGTATGCGGCAGAATATTAAAGGCGAGTTGTTTACCTATGCATATGGAGAAATAATTGCCGGTCATGTCGACCCGATAGAGAAAAAACCGTTCTATCATTTTTTGCCCGGTTCCTACGCTTATTCCATCGCGACAATAGGATGCAATTTTAAATGTGAGTTTTGTCAGAACTGGACCATTTCACAGCGGTCGGTAAAGAACGCGGGGCCAAGCGGACACAATCTGTCTCCGACCGATGTTGTTGCCGAAGCGATAAAAAAAGATTGCATGAGCATCGCGTATACATATACCGAGCCAACCATATTTTTTGAATATGCGTATGATATTTCAAAAATCGCCAAGGGGAAAGGATTATCCAACGCTTTTGTCACTAATGGTTACATGACCCCTGAGGCCATTGATATGATATCTCCGTATCTTGATGCCGCGAACGTTGATCTGAAATTTTTCAAAGAAAGTTCATACAGGGAGATCTGCGGGGGCAGCCTGCAGCCGGTGCTGGATTCCATACGTAACCTGAAGGAAAGCGGGGTCTGGGTTGAGATCACAACACTTCTGATCCCCGGGATCAATGATTCTGAAAAAGAGTTGAGGAAAATAACTTCGTTCATTGCGGATCTCGATGAAGGTATTCCATGGCATATAAGCCGTTTTCATCCGGACCATAAGATGAACACCGTTAAACCGACGCCGGTAGAAACCATGATGGCCGCGAAACAGATGGGGGACGATGCGGGCCTTAAATATGTGTATCTCGGGAATGTCTATCCTTCAGGGGATACCATATGTCCCGGATGCAAGACCGTTGTTGATAAAACTCCGGATTTTATAGAAATAAGTAAATGTCTTAAATGCGGGACCCTTATCAAAGGCGCTTGGAGGTAAGTTCGTGAAGGGCGAGGTATGAAGAAATCGGGCATTATCATTCTCATTTTACTTTTAGCAGCCGGCGCTGCCGCGTATTTTTTTCGATTTGAAATATTTCAGGTTTCAGCTGAAAACATCATCAAAAAAAATCTGCCTCCCTTTATATCTGTGGACACATTCGATTTCGACCTCAAAAGCGGTATCTTAACGGCATCCGGGGTAGGGATAAAAAACCCCGGGAGATATCGGAATAGATACCTGGCGCACATTGATACCGTTGTTTGTGCCTATAAGATGAGAGGGAAACAGATACTCGACGGCATCGAAATTACGGATATCAAAGCCGCCGGCGTTGTGATCAACATCGAGAGACTCCCGGACGGGCGCATCAACGTGAACGAGATGGAACAGATAATGGGCGACGGCAGAAAAAAACCGGAGATCCCGGCGGATCAAAAGAACAAGACCGAAGAAAAGGCCCCCGGCATGTTCGATATATCCAACCTGATCAAACTGACAGAAACAATAAATATCAAGAACGGGCAAGTGAATTTTATCGATTGCGGGATAAAAAACTTTAAGCAATACGGTCTAACGGTTCGGGATGCGCGGGCTAAAGCGGTTATTAGATTGAACAGGGATTATACGGGTGTGCTTTCCGTCGGCGCGACGGGTACGGGCAATATAAACGGCGACAGTTCACAACGGATCAGTTGGGTGGTTTACCTTGACCCGGGTAGTTCCGCTCTTACGATGTCAAATAGAATAGAAGCATCAAATCTGGACATAACGTTATTTAAGCCGTATTATGATCAGTATGCGCCGGTCGAGATCGACCGTGGCAGGTTCTCCGGGACCATAGTCCTTGACTTTGATAACGGGAATATAGGATCGATGAATACATTAAGATTGTCGGATCTGAGGTTTCGGCAGAAAACGGGGTTCACCGGAGCGGTATTTTGGGATGTCGCTTTGCCTGATATTATAAAATATTTGCAGTCATCGCCGGGAGAAATAACGTTTGATTTCAAGATAAAGGGAAGCATGGAGAACCCGATGTTCTATCCGGGGCCGGTAGTTAAGGAAGCTCTTCAACAGATGACGGTGGATAAGATATCGCGGTTATTTCAATCATCAGGTTCGGAGGGTGAGGAAACATCCGGCGGAGCTTCCGATGCTGACAAAGTTTTTGACGCGATAAAAGGGTTTTTAGACAAAAAATAAACAGTAAAATGTGTGTTTCCGTTGCCATTGAGAGGAATGACGCGACGAGAAATTTGAGTAGTGGTGGTGACGCCATCGTGGATGTGGTTTTAGTTGTCAGGCTTCAGGTTTCAGATAGTCAGTCGACCAGACTTTGATCCGGGGGCACGGGGCAAGAGTAACAGGAAGGGTCAAAGTGTCATCGCTCACTTCGTTCGTTGGTATCAAAGTGTAAAGAAAGAAAAATAAGGCTTATATTCGAATGCTGCTATATTCTAGTTCTCTGACACTTTGACACTCTGACACTTTAAAGCGGATAAGTGATGTCGTGAATAGGCGAGAGTGAATCGTGAATGGGTTCAAGAAAAAGTCTGAGAGCTGAAAACTGAGAGCTGAAAGCTAAAAAAGGAGGAGACATGGTTTTATTGGCAAAGCTGGTAGCTATCGCCTTTATCATTATAGGGTGTATAGTTATCATGAAGCGCGGTGTGGTGAAAACAATTCTCGAATATGTAAAGGTTGGGAACAGAATATACGGTGTCGCGGCTTTACGTATATTGTTTGGGATAATATTCATACTGGCGGCCGTCATGGCACGGTCAGGATGGATAGTTACGGTGATAGGCTGGTTGTTGATAGTCGCCGGGGTTTTTGTGTTTGTCATAAAAAAAGAGAAAGCTTTTGAAATAATTGACAAGATGGTCACGAATGCCAAACCGAAGACGATCAGGCTGATAGGAACCATTCCCGTTGTGATCGGCGTGTTGTTGATCAGCGCGCTGTAGGGTATAGGGAGTGCCTTGACAAGAGATCCGTTCCTGGGGCGACGAGAGGGGCATGTTATTAGCACCGGCCGCCTGAAGGGATTATTTCGCCGTTAAGGCCGATAGAAAGGCAATATGAGACTTTTTGGTAAAAAACCGGTTCTTGAAAGGATAAAAACGGATCCGGGTTCAATAACGGCCCTTTATCTCCGGCAGAAGGTGCAGCTCGCTCTCGTAGTCAACGAGGCCAAGCGGGCCGGGCTTACATTTGAGTCGGTTCCGTCAAATGAGTTTTCTCGTTTATGCGGGGATGTGAACGCCCAGGGGGTAATGGCCGAAGTGAAAGAGTATAGTTACACGCCGTTGCCGGTGATGCTGAAAGATGCCCTGAAAGAAAAAAAGGTACTGGTCTTTGTGGACGGAGTGACGGATCCTCAGAATTTCGGATCCATGATCAGGAACCTTGCCTGCCTCGGAGGTTTTTCCCTTATTATCCCGGAGCATGAGTCTGTGTGTGTGAACGAGACAGTTTTACGCGTCGCGTGCGGCGGAGAGAACTATATCACGATCGCGAAAGTCGTTAATTCTGTTCGAGGGATACTGGCCGCGAAAGAGAAAGGATTTTATTGCGCCGGCGCGGTATGCGATGACGGAGATGAACTTATCGCCTGTGATCTTAAATTCCCTCTCGCCGTCGTGATCGGTTCCGAAGGAAAAGGGATACGTCCGGGCATACTGAAGCATCTTGACGCGAGGTTATCTTTGCCTATGCCCGGGGCGAAGTTGTCTTACAACGCAGGCAGTGCCGCGGCATTATTTTGTTACGAGATCAAAAGAAAGATGAAGTGTCTTTAAAACGAACAGGAGACCATATGGAGACAAAAAGTACGCTGGATTTTCTTGCCGAAGCCGGGATGTTGAAAAGGATCAAGCGAAGCGGATGGTGGATGGTAGGCGTGCCGTATGAAGAAAGTGTCGCCGAACATAGTTTTCGGTGCGCGGTAATAGCGTATATTCTCGCGCGGATGGAAGGGGTGGAGCCTTATAAAGCGATAGTCATGGGTCTTTTCGGGGATATACCGGAGGCCCGAATAAACGATCTTCATAAAGTGGCCAACAGATATCTGGATGGGCGGACGGCCGAAAAAACGGCTTATCGCGAACAGATTGAGCTGTTGGAAGAGGGCCTGAAAACTGAACTTCAGGAGTTGAGGAACGAGTATGATGACCAATCAACCGCCGGGAGCATAATAGCCAGGGATGCGGATATACTGGAGTGTCTTTTGCAGGCCAAAGAGTACTGCGACCTCGGTTTTAAAACGGCTGAAAAATTCTTCAAAAGCGCCCCGGAAAAATTGCGGACGGAAGCCGCGCGGCAATTATGGGATGATATGCAGTCCTGGGATAGCAGTGTCTGGTGGGAACGTTTAGGCAGGTTTGAGCGATAATATGGAAAAAGCCTCAAAAACATATTTGAAACAAGCGCGCGAGCTGCTTAGGGAAAAAGAAGCCCGCGCGAAAGCAGGCGTTTTCGCGGCCGAAGGCGAGAAGATAGTCCGCGATCTGATAGACAAAGGCCATGTCGTTAATTCCGCGTTGGTATCATCCAGTTTCATATCCGGTGGGTCTTGCCTGAGCGCGTTCATCGAAGAGAAGAACATACCCGTTTTTTATACGGGGTCTCGCGAATTTGACCGGGCATCTTCTTTAAAAAGCCCGGAAGGGATCATTGCTCTCTTTCAGAAGAAGAGTTGTTCTCTGAAAGAAATAGAAGATATAAAACCCGCGTTTATCGTTTTGTGCGACGGGTTGCAGGACCCCGGCAACCTTGGCGCTATCATCAGGAATGCCGCGGCTTTTAACGCGGGATGCCTCATCCTTACGGGTGACGCGGTGGACATATACAATCCGAAGGTCATCCGTTCTTCAAGCGGAACGATGTTGGATATCCCGATAATTTCATGTTCGTACGCCGAGCTGGACCGCTTTAAAGATAACGGTTATCGAGTGCTTGTAAGCCATGTAGATCAGGACGCCGCCTCGAGAATAGAAGAGATAAAACGCCTCCCGCGGTTCGCGATAATTGCCTTTGGCAGCGAGGGAAGCGGCGTTTCAAAAAAGATCATCTCCCGGGCAGACACTTTTTTTCACATACCGGTATCCGACGATGTGGAATCGCTCAACGTTACATCGGCGTCTGCCATAGCCTTGTACGAATTCAGTAAAGCCCGCCTCAGCGAAAAATAGAACCATGTATAAAAGCCGGATAAAAACAGACCTCAGGAACAGGCTCATTGTAAACGGAGAGGGCAAGTCCGGCCGCCGGGTTACTTCAGACGGCACCTGGTCTTTGACCCCGGAACATGACCTCAAATTTCATGTCACATATTCAGATGACCCGGATATTGCCGGCAGGACGCTGATTTTTTACGGGGAGATAGAAAATGCTCGTGGCAACGCGCTGCGTTTCAGGGTAAGGGACCACGAGAGTATTCCGGGTGTCCGGACAGGCAGTATCACCCTCCGCGGACGTTGGCAGGCGGACAGGAACAACCGGATAACGTTCAATGTCGCGAAAGCCCGGGGCCGCTATGACACCCTGACCTTTGACGGCGCCTGGCTGGTGAACCGGAACAATGAATTGACATACAAATATGTCAAAACATCCCTCAAAACGAAGATCCGCGAAGAACATATAGTGGTTTTTCGGGGTCAATGGAATATCGGGAAGAATCGCCTGGTATACAGGCTTGAGCGTTCCTTCAACTCATTCTTTGTGTTCAAAGCCGAATTTCTATCCGGCAAATTGTCCGTTCTCGACAGGGTCATTAAGTTTAAGGTCGGCACACACTTTTTACAAAAAAAGGTTAGACGCGGCGTTAAAAAAGTCGTGACCCTTTACGGCGGGTGGGACATAAAAAAGGGTTTGAAAGTCACCTTTTCCATCGCGTATTCCGGCGGACGCCGGGGTCGGATAGAATTTGGGGCAGAAAAACTTATCGGCACCGGCGACAAAGTAAAGCTTTCGCTTACGTCAAATAAAGGGGAGACGCTCGGCGTGGAGCTGGACATCACAAAGAAGTTCAAGAACGACGCTGAGCTTTTTTTGGCGTTAAGCCGTACCGGCAACGAAAGCCGGGTCATTGGCGGCTTTAAAATAAGATTTTAACACCTACCTACGGAGGATTCCATGAGATCACAAACCGAATATCTCTGGTTTAAAACCCCGCGTCGCAGAGATTATATCAACATAACCCCGCGCGTAGATGAAGTCCTTGCCGGGAGTGGGGTAAAAGAAGGATTATGTCTGGTAAACGCGATGCACATAACAGCGAGCGTTTATATAAACGACGATGAACCCGGTCTCCTGCAGGATTACGATGAGTGGCTGGAGACTCTGGCGCCGCATGAACCCGTGAAACATTACCGGCATAATTTCAGTGAAGACAACGGCGACGCGCATTTAAAGAGGCAAATAATGGGGCGCGAAGTTGTCGTCGCGGTTACCGCGGGAAAATTGGATCTCGGGCCATGGGAACAGATCTTTTATGGTGAGTTTGACGGCCGCAGAAAGAAACGAGTGCTTGTTAAGATCATAGGCGAATAGGCTAAAATCCCGTAAAATTGGCATTTTTACGCACATATGGTATACTTTTATTGTGGGCAAAGGGGGAGGAGCTGTGAGAAATATTGAAGGTCTGTCGGATAACGAGATGCGCGAATTGATAGTGAAAAGCCTCAAAGGGGTTCATATCGATCCTGAACTTATCTCAATAAAGGTAAAAAAGGGTTCAAAAGTAGTGTTGGGAGGGGAGATAGATTCCCGGCGCGAAAAGGCTCTTGTTGTCCAGACCATAATGGATATTGTGGGAATAGAAGGTGTTGTTGATGAGATGAAGGTAATGGACGGCAGGTATGGTGATCCCGCAGAGGATGATGACAGTGAATTGTACGATGAAGATAACCAGTGCATAGGGACCGAGGATGCTTATCAGGCCATCGAGGACGGCATGCCGTATATCCCGCCGACAACTTCACCGGTCGAAGAACTTGATGAGCGGCCGCGTCATAAAAAGGAAGGTCGGAATTTTGATATGGACTGGTAATATATGGACACGTTAGAGGGGATGGGGCAAAAGAAAGGCAAATGGTATTTCAATCCGTGGACGATCACGGCCGCTATATTGTGTGTTGGTCCCCTTGGTCTTTTACCCTTATGGTTCCGTCCTAAAACAAGTGTACTGATCAAGGCCGGTGTTTCGGCGCTGGTCGTTGCCGCCACGGTGTGGCTGTTTGTCGCGACAGTAGAGATCGTTAATAACGTAGCGGAGTCATACAGGCAACTTGCCGCGTTGTATTAGCGAAAACGACATATCCAGAAGATCGGCATCATTCTCATCCGCTTCATCAAACACAAAAAATCCAAATAACCCACCGGACTACACACTAAAGGCGGGGTAGTTCTCACGCCATATTGTTAATCTTACAAAAGTTGCCTACCACCTCATCTTGTGCTATGTTTTAGGTAAACATAAAGTTAGAATCTTTCGTGAGTTTTTTAGAAGAGGTGGCACATGGCACATATAACAAAAAGGATCGTATACGTTGCTTTTCTTGCGGGTGTTTTTTGTGTATCCCGCGCCGATACAAGTTTAGGTACGATGCAGGAGATACTGGGAGTTGCTTCATGGTATGCCGAGTTCTCGCCGGGCATCCGGGAAACCACCGCCAATATGGAAACATTCGATCACAATGCCATGACATGCGCGATCTGGGATTTTCCTTTTGATACATTTTTAGAAGTGACCAATCTTGGGAACGGTGAAAAAGTCCGGGTTCGCGTAAATGACCGCGGGCCGGCTAAAAGATTATGCCGCAAAGGCCGTGTCATAGATCTTACCATGGCTTCATTCAAAAAGATCGCCGATCTTGCCGAAGGACTTGTAGACGTTGAGGTCCGCATCGTGGAATAGCCGCCGTATTTTCCCGGTTTTCTCAAAAAACCATTGTCTTTTTCCGCGCCGCTTGTATAATAGGATAAACTTTTCGGCAGATCATATCGAAACTAAAGATCATAAATGAAAAACAGAGTGAACAGCTTTTCCGAAACCCTCAAAATAATATTGATCCCCATTCTCGCGGTTTTTCTCACTTCATGTACGGTAACCACCGGCTTGAGGCCGGGAGGCTCGCTTTTTCCTCCTCCGGCCGGCCCTGAACCCATAAGTATTATCCAGCCCGAGAGGGCGGCGCTTTATCATGCCGTCGCTCCCGGCGAAACGCTTTGGCGCATCGGCAAGATGTATGATGTAGACGCGAGGACGCTTATGAGGGTGAACCGCATAAAAAACGTCAAGGATCTGGACATAGGAAAGCGGCTTTATATCCCCGAGGCCGCGCCCAGAAAAGATATTATCACTCTTTACCCGAACAGAAAATGGAAATATATCATAATTCATCACAGCGCGACGGATAAAGGGAATTCCGAAAATTTTGATATGGCGCACAAGAATCGAGGTTGGCAGGGAGTGGGATATCATTTTGTGATCGATAACGGCACGTGTGGAAAAGAGAACGGCCAGATAGAGACTACTCCGAGATGGATAAAACAGCTGGATGGAGCGCATTGCAAGGTGGGGGGGATGAACTCGGACGGCATAGGCATTTGCCTGGTCGGTAATTTTTCCGAGGAAGAAGTGTCGGCCCGTCAAATGCGGTCGCTTGTAATACTGACACAAAAGCTTAAAAATTATTACAATATACCCTCAAGCCGCGTAATGGGGCACAAAGATGTCCCCGGTGCGCAAACGGAATGTCCCGGGACAAGATTTCCCTGGAAAAAATTCCGATCCGAGATCCGATAATTTTTCCTTGCGCGCTTTCACATGATAAGGTAGTATTATTAATAGGCATATACTCATAAGTACCCCCGGTTTAAGATGAGCATATACCGGAGGCAGTATGAAAAATAAGATCATCGGCAGGCCGGAAAAAAAGAAAAAGGTGTGTTGCGGGCCGCGGGCGATTCGTTTCAGCCCCCGTGGCAGGCCGGGAAGGCCTGATGAAGTGGTGATAGATATTGCGGGCTATGAAGCCATCCGGTTGGCCGATCACCTGGATATGACACAGAAGGCGGGCGCCGCCATGATGGGAGTATCACAGCAATCTTTCAGCCGTATCGTCAGGTCGGCGCGGAGATCCGTTGCCGACGCGATAGTGAACGCGAAAATATTGCGCATTGAGGACAAGTTCCCTGCCAGTGGCGGGGTTTCCCCGCCACTGGCAGGGACAAGGGCAACAGGAGAACCATGAGGATACGGGAACAGATTGACGGTGATGAGCTGACAATGTTTTTAGACGGCAATTTTGATGAATCCAGCGGTTTTGTGGTGGAAGGCGAATTGGACAAGATAATGTCTAAAAATATAAAAGATATTATCTTGGACATGGAAGATGTCAAATATATCTCCAGCATAGGTATCCGTGTACTGATGCTCGCGCATAAAAAATCCATCAAATCCGGCAAGAAGATCACAATAGCGAATATTTTCGGGAAGGCGCGTGAGATACTCGAGATGGTGGGTATCCTTCCGTTGTTTACCGGTTAAGAGTGGGGGTTAAACAGCCGTGAGAGGCGAATCACACATGTACCGCGCGACGCTCGTGAGCCTTACGTGTAACGTCGTGCTTGTTCTCGTGAAATCCACCGCGCTTTTTCTGGTGAATTCTCTTGCCATTGCCATGGATCTTGGAATATCGATCGTGGGGCTCGCAGTTTCCATTATCCTGTACTATTCCATAAGACTCTCCATTCAGCCTGCGGACCATGTTCACAACTACGGGTACGGCAAAGTGGAAAATGTCTGTGAAGGTATGGAAGGCGTTGTTCTTATCGGTATCGCCCTGGCAATGTCCTCGCAGGCGCTTGTGGGCATGCTACACCCCAACCCGATAAGACTGCCATGGGTGGGTTTTGGATCCAGCATGGTCAACGTTTTGTTAAATTTTGGTGGCGCGTACTACATATTCAAAATGGCGGCAAAAAGCGGTTCGCCGGCCATATATGCCGAAGGCCTGCATTTTAAGTTGGAAGGATACATATCAGGGATGATCGCCGCGGCCTTCGTCATTACAATGGCGCTCGGCGCGCATGGATCCGACGCGCTGGCGGACTATATTGACCCGTTGGCGGCGCTCCTTGTCAGCGTATGTGTAATAATCCCGTCATGCAAGCTCGCGAAAAGCTCGTTCTTCAAGTTACTTGACGCGACAATAGAAGAAGACTCGCAGATGGAGGTGCTGAAACAGCTGAACAAGCATATTGATAAATACTGTGAGTTCAGAGATCTGAAGACGCGTACCGCCGGTCGTAAAAAATTCATAGAATTTAAGATCATCGTGCCGGAGGATATTTCATTCAAGAAAGGCCACGAAATTGTCAGCGCGCTTGAGAACGACATAAGGGCTAATATTCATTTTTGTGAGGTAACAATAAAATTGCACCCCTGCGATAAGGATTGTGAATTCAGCCGTCGTGAGGAAAGATGCCCATACTTGCGTTAGATTTCAGATGTCAGTTTTTTCGTATTGCGTTTTGCGTTCTGTGTCTTGCACTCTGCCCCGTGCTCCTCTTTTTAGCTGAAAGCTGATAGCTCTCTTCAGCTATTCGCAGAACAACCATTGGGTATGATCCTACCGGGCACGCTCGGCCTGCTCCCAGCGGCAGGCCTTGCTCTATGATTCGCTCGAAAATTATAAAAAAGTAATTTGTTTTTACTGAAAATAGATCACGCGGAACAACTTACTTTTTTATAATACCTGGCTTTCTCGCTTCATCAAAGGCCCGTACGGATCATACCCAATGTTTGTTCTTAACAAATCTTCATCTTTTTTTCAAAATTCCGTTACAATAAAATAATAAATAGTTGGTTATTTTATATTTTATGGTAGAATAAGGTGTGTTTTTGTATGAAAAAAGAAAGGTAGAAATGCGTCTGTAGGAGTTTTATGTGAACCGGTTTAAGTTTTCAAAGATCATGAGAAATATTTTTCTGAAAACAACTTCCGTGTTTGTCGCGGGGCTGTTCCTATTTAACTGCTTGTGCGTGAACGCGGCATGGGCGGTCCGGCCGGAGGCAGGCAGGCCGTCTTTTCTCAGTGCATGGACATTTACGGAAAAGTGCGATGTCCAGCGGGAATTTCTTGCCTCGCTTTACCGGAAAAACCGTCTTATATGGATCGCCCATTCCGAAAAATATCAAGATCTTCTGGACAACTATAGAGCCCTGGCGCTTATCCTTCCTTCCGGCAGGTACCTCATGCGGCAGGAAACCGCCGATGACGACCTCGCGCTTATCCGCGCGGTTACGCACGAGGATTTCGAGATACTTATGCAGAGAGAAGAGAAACTGCGTCCCGCGAAATACCGGGGGCTGATGGAAAAGATCCTCGCCGATGACAGGATCGTGGAGCTGTATCTCGGGTTAACCTCTTACAAAGATGCCGCGGAACGGCTCGGGAACAAAAGAAAAAAGAGGAATATCATCTTCAACGATCTTGTTGCCCAAGCCTTTGAGCTTCTTTTTCTGACAAATGAACATGTAATCGCGGATAGAGAACTCACAGAAATAGAAAAGGAGTTTCTCGATTTGATGCGCCCCGCTCTGATAGCTAAGGACAGCCGGGGCCATTACAAAAACTTTTCCAAAATCTTCTTTGACGTGGAAAAAAGGTCACGCTTTGTATGGAAACTACAGGATGAGAAGGAGGAGAGGTTCTACAGAGCGGCGGACGCGGACGGCACAACAGAAGTCAGAAATAGCATCAGGAGCTCAGAACGCGTCAAAGAGCTTCTGCTCGACTGGAAAAGAAGGCCCGATCCTCTGGAAACGGGAGGGTTTTCTGTGGAGGATATCGCCGAAGGCGCGAAACAGGCCTTCGGGGAGGAGGAATGCGATTCATACTTGAACTCGGTGACTTTTTGGGAACTGGAATTTCTTCTGCTATTTGTAGAACAGTTGGTGGAGGAGATATTAAAGACATTCCCGGGCCGCTATGACAGGATCTTGATCGCGGGACGTGATGCGGAGATATTTTATGACGCTTTGAGGCCGCTATTGGCCGGCACACTTTATGAGGAAAAAGTCATCTTATTTCCGGGAAGCCGAGAGTTTATTGAAAAATTGCCGGGAGAAGAAAGTTTGCAGAGGGAGTTCTTGGAAGGTTTTGGCATAACACAGGACACCTTTGACGGACAGGAGAATATCCTGTTTCTGGATACCGGTTTTAAGGGGTCTGTCGGCAAGCTTTTGCAAAAGATTCTATATAATCTGCGCAAAAGTGACAGAATGCCGAATATTAATGTAAGACTTGTCGGGATGAGTAAGCCTCTTCTGCCGGGTAATGAAATTTTTTATTTCGGGAAAGAATTGATGTCACTTAATGTTGATATGGATAATATACAGGGGATGTTCCCCAGGACATCATCTGTGGCAGAATACTGGTTCAAGACGTTGGGCAGGGATGTGACATCAAATATTGTCCTGGCGGCGGCATTGCAGCTACTGCCCCATTTTCATGGGCATTATGGCGCGATAGAACGGCAGGAGGACGGCCGGCTTATCGCGGTTCCGCAGGATAAAGTCGAGAGTATGCCGGATATCGACCACGCGGGTAGCGCCGGAGTAAACGACAATATCGTCAACCCCGTCGCGGCGATGCTTGTCCAGAGAAGGGTTGTCGAATATTTCCGCGAAAGACGTGAAAAACTCATCCCCGCCGATATGATCCGGGCTAAAAGACCTCCAGAAATAACCCAGGATGAGATCGAGGCGATTGTTGGCGAGATAAACGAGGTTGAAGGGGAGACAGTATTTGATGATGAGATAAAACACGAAATAACGCAGAAGGTTCTGAGCGGGAAGAGAGCAAAGAAGGGCGAGAAGAGTGTCAGGAAACCGCGAAAGGAAGGGGAGAATATACGCGAAATTTTTGAAGATAACGCGGGAGTTTTCGGCGGCAAGGGTTCATGGTCACGGATAATTGAAAAACTGGCGGAAAAAATAGAGTTTTTCATTCCTCCGTCACGGTATATCACTATACAAGAAGTATGGGGTGAATTTATAAAGGCGAATCATAAATTGGTCAGTAAAGGAAATCGTCTCGTACGAAAAGATACGCGAATAAAAGGGGCCGTAAGCCGGCAAACATTGGACCGGCTGGAAGAACTGATACAGAGATTCACTTTTCCCGAAAAACTGAATTCATTGATAAACGAACGTACAACCGGCCTGAAGGACCCCATTATTAGCCGTTCAAGCGGGAAATGGGAGGATTCTTTTATCAGGAAACTTGCCGGAATATTTATCTCACCGAAGAAAAAAGACAGGCGGCTTGTCCCGTGCGCGGTGCGGGAGATTTTTGATCAGGCGGTAGAGACGATCTGGATCGCACAGAATAGCGAGAAAAGAGTTGAGGGAATCCCGAACCTTCTGGACGCTGGGGAAGGTTTTGGCGTAGTGATCCAGCCATTCCTACATTTTCAAAAGTCAGGAACGATAAGATCGAATTTCCATAATCATCTTGTGATCGAAGCGGTTTGCGGAGACGCGAGTAGTGCCGTGCGGGGCAATTACGCCAACACCGCGAGTTATACATTTGACAGAGAGAATCCGGAAGATTTTCGGTATGATACCGCGTTTCTTGAGATGCCGTACGAGTTTGTCTATAAGGGAAAAAGATATTGCCGGTCAGAAAACCCGGAGGAGATGCTCGGGCTCTGGAACGAATTGTACCCCGCCGCGCCGGAGGCTGATAAAGCGTCTTCACGACACTGCCCTCCTCTAAAGGAAGAAGAAGCCAGAGAGGTTTATAGAGTCGCCGCCAAGCTGGAAAAGGAGATAGGCACGCCGCTGGATATAGAGTTCGGTTTCCTGGATGGGAAACTTTATATCATACAGGTCCGGCCGGATACCGGAGATTTCAGTAAGAAACTTGTCAAAAAAGCCGAAAAGCTTAAGGATAAAAAACTGCTTGCCTCGACCAATGTTACGATAGGGCAGACAGGGCCTGAGGGTTTTACCGGCAGTGTCATCTTGGTCAGCGGTACTGTGACAAACGAAGAAATATTGTCATTTGAGAAAAAGTTTGACCAGGAATATATACGCGTTCAACCTGACGCGGCAAGTGGCGCGTATTTACGGGCAGGGCGCGCTCAAAAAGCGCGCGTTCTGGTAGATCCTTATTTTGGCTCAAGAAACGCGCATAACGTGGATCTTATCATTGAAGGGATCTACAGGGGCGAGTTCAGCTACTGCAGCGGTCCCAAACTCAGAGAAGGCCTGGCGGAGTTGGATTTTTGGCCTGTCATAGGTTATCCCGGAATATGGCGCGCGAGTGAACAATTAACCTACTTTTCTGACGGATTGAACGCTGAATTCCTCATTGATGAAACTCAGCGAAGCAAAAAAAGGATCTCTTGTTTAGAGGAAGCCTTGCTTGCGGTGTTCCGTGAGAACATGGGAAAATTCTTCGATAAAAAATTCATCTTATCGTTCAAGGAAAAATTACTGGACATGGACGACGCGGCATTCCGCAGCACGCTTCTCGTCACTTTTGACAGATCGTTTGAAAAAATCGCCGTTTCCGGGGTTATTGATTGTATGGATGAGAGTTTTTTCTTAATCTTTGCTGACGACAAACTCTTTGATGACTGGCTCGAAGGTAAAGCGGAAGCGCCGCCCGCCGGATTGAACGCCTTTATCCCGGTTGAAGAGTACTTGCTGGACCTGAAAGAAAAATTTGGCCCGGAGAAATGGGAAACCTACATCGATCTCTTTATTCGGAAGTTGAAAAATACAGCCGGTTTACCGATATTACCCGAAGAATGGGCAGCGCCGGGGGTAAAAGCGGCGGGAGACATTGTTTCCCGTATACTCGGTTTTGAAAAGAGTTTGCGTCAGGGAGATCTGGCGCGATACATTGAGGGGAAAAAAGATAGAGTACGAAAAAAACGCGGGAGGAACAAAAAAATAAACCTCGCTGTAAAGCGTATAGCGGAAAGATATGACAAGCTTATTAAAAGGCCAGGCATTAAAAAATGGCTTAAAAAGCAGGAAGAACGAGAAGGGGCAGGATTACCGCCGGAGGAGCCGGAAAAACTCAGGGTATTATTTTTTGATGATGACCGGGCACTCAAGGACCTTTCAGAATCAAGATTTTCACCGGAAGAATATGCTTTTTTTGGCGCCGAAACTCATACCGAAGCCGTAGACATGTTGGATAAGGAAGACATTTATTGCCTTGTCTTCGACGTGACAGTGCCGCTTAAAGAATCTGAAACGCCTGCGATTTGTCGCCTTTTTGACGATAAACTTAGAGATATCCCGCGGATGTTGGCAATATCAGGCATGCCCGACTATCGGATAAAGGAAAACATACACGAGAGATACGACCAAAAAATTCTCAAAAAAATAGATATATTTGAAAAAACAGGGGATAGTGTTGAGGAACTGATATCTCGAATCCAAAAGTATCGACAAAGACAAATCGAGGAATACGAAAAAGCCCTTTCGAAATGGCGAGCCGCTCGGGAAAATGGGTTAAAAGAAAAACCGTTGCCGCCGGAAGAGATCAAAGTGCTGTTGGTGGTGGACAATTTAGACGTTGCTGATTACCTTTTGGACAAGTTCGGAACAGCCACTAAAGCGGGAAATATCAAGCATTGCGTGTACGTTAAGGACGCGATCGAGTATTTACAGAAAAAACGGGTTGATGTCCTGTTTGTCGATTGCAATCTTCCTTTTGAGAAAGACGCGCAAATAGAAGAAAAAGGTATATTTACGATATTGGACCTCGCCGCCGGGAAAGCCGGATCCGGGAACCGGGACATTTCTCTATACGCTTTTAGCGGTTATGACAACCTGTTCGCGAACATCAAAAAGAGGTATAAAAATGTCAAAACAATGGAGATTAGAGAACTTTACGAAAATGCCGCCCGGATCGTGAGGGAAGAGAGGCGAAAACAAATCGAAGTTTATGAGAAAGTTTTGGCGCGGTATCAAACCCGGGAACAGGCCGCGGCAGAAGAAAAGTCAGGTTCCATCTTCATCATCAACAACTCATTCTCAGAAGCCGGCGAGTTAGCCGGGGTTATCAAGGAAGAACTGGGTGATATGCCGATAGTCGTGATAGACTCGATCTGGAAATTGGAAAGAGAACTTGTCTCAAACAACCCCGTCCTGGTCGTAACCGATGACATCGTGGAAGGTAAACACAACTTAAGCAAAATACTGAAAAAAATAACCGCGAAAAATTCCGAAACAAAATTTGTCATAACCAGCAGCGAAGCGACTATTATGTCAAAGAAACGGTACAAGAACAAAAATATTGTCGCCATAGTAGAGAAACCTTTTTATTTTCAGGAGATACTGTCCATACTAAAAGAAGAGATCCTAGACGAAAAACCGGAGTTGAAGAAGGCGAGTTTGAATGAGGAAGAGGCAGAGGCTATCAGGGAAAATATTCAACAGCTTGCCCCCATTACCCGCGAAGAAATCGTGAATATTATCGACGAGATAAACAAGGTCGAGGGTGATGTTATATTTGATGATGAGATAAAACACGAAATCGCGCGGAAGGTCATGGGTATGGGGCTGGTGCGTGGCAAGAGCGCGCTTGTGGTGGGGCCAGGTTCTTTAGACTATTTTCCAATTTTGCTCGCGAAATTGGGACTTGATGTGAGTGTGATTGATATTGATGGAACGACATTGAAATACTTGGTGAACCTGCATAAAAGATTTGTATTGGAACAGGAGATTGATGTGTATGGTACTTATGAAAAATTGCAGTCTAAACGTTTTGATTATGTAGCGGCCTTGGGAGTAGTGGATGAAAAGGATGCATTTTGGGCATTCATGCCAGAAGATAGAATCATAGAAGGCCAGCTAATGCCATTTATTAGCTCAATTTTAAAGTATTTATGTCCTGATGGAGGAAGATTTTTTTATAGCGTGCCGAAAGGATTAGGAAGCAATTTGGAATGGATAGATAATCGAATAATTAAAAAGCTTGAACAAAAATTGGGTATTAGACTGGTAAAACAGAACTCGATAAATATTGACAACTTTAGTATGGCTCCTTTTTATCGGAAGACTTACCAGTACGATCCTTTGATTGGGGCAGTATATAAATCCCAAAAAAACGAGATCAAATCCGTCCTTCATGAGACAAGCGAGGTCGGGATTCAGCAGGCTTTCGGCGCGCTTGATAAAAAAATAAGAGGGAGCGGATTGATCTCTGCCGTCAGCAACCTCAGCCGGGCCTGCCGCAGGACGCGGGGGGTATCCGCGCTGCACTTTTGCGTGCCTGTCGAGGTTTTCAAAAACGCGCCGGACGTCACTCTCGCGCTGAACAGGCTGAGCAGATTGGGAAAGGATGTTCCCTTTACGCTTGTGGTTACGGACGTTAAGGAGGAAGACAGGGGACTGATCCAAAGTCTTGGTAAGCTTGATGTCAAAAAGGCGCTTGGTTTGCCGGAGAATATTGAAATAATGATGATAACTGAACGAGAGATTCAGGAGATGGCACGTACATTTAAGATGAATGAGATCAACCCTCAAACAAAAGCATGGATGATACGAGATTTATATCTTCAGGGTCTTGGCACGCAGGAATTGCCGGCCGGGGAATATATGGCCATAGCGACGGATGCTGTCCGTGATAAAGAAGAGGCTGAAGAACTGCGCAATAAATTAAAGAGCGAACTTCGGGGTAATATTTCGATACGGATCCCGGTCGGGCCGGATTCAAGAGAAAGTGTTTTTTCTCTTTCGAAGATACTCAACAACTGGTTGGGGAGTATCCGCAACGGTGAAAAATCCACCATAAACATAATCCTGCCGCGCGCGTTATCTCCGCGGGAGATGATACAGCGTCTAGAGGAAGCCCTAAGAGAAGCCTGGCGTGTCCTTTCCGCGGCATAATGAAATGTCAAAACCTCACAAGCACATAGCTCTTGTTTCGGCCGGATAACCCCTGACATTTACAATTAGACAAGCAGGACGTCCCTAAGGGGGTCAGACTGCCGGATACACCTGTCCCTAATTCTTGACAATTACTTAGAAATATGGTACACTTGTTTCAGTAGATGGACAAAATGGGGTATTTACTGAAATGAAGTTCAAGGATGTTTACAGAACATTAGTACGGCATAAATTTCACATCTTTACTTACAATGACTTACTGTCATTTTTTCCGAAAGAAAAAAAACTTAATCTGAGAAAAATGATTTATAGATGGAGTAAGAAAGGGTGGATTTATGCTCTTAAAAGAGGGCTGTATGAGCTTACATATCCTGTTAACCTCAATATTCCGGACGTATATGTTGCTAACAAGCTGTACAGTCCTTCCTATGTTTCGTTGGAAACGGCTCTATCCGGTTATAACGTAATTCCTGAAGTTGCAATGGCGGTTACTTCTATTACGACAAAGCCCACACGAAGGTTTAAAAATGATCACGGTCTTTTCACGTATCGAACAGTTAATACAAATGTTTTTAAGGGGTATTACGTAGAGAAACATGGTGTTTATGATATTCTTATCGCGGAGCCTGAAAAGGCGCTTGTTGATTATTTATACTTCAAGAAATACCGAAATAGTAAATTTGATCTCAGGAAAGAGCGACTGGATAGAGATGTAATTTTAGGGTTCAAAAAAAACGTGATAAATAAATACGCCAAATTGTATAATCTTGATTTAAAGGAGTTTTATGCTTACATATGATTCACTGGTCGAGCAGGCAAAGATCGGAGGGATGCCTCCCGCGAAAACTCGAGGTATTTTAAGGGAATATCTTCAGGTGCTTATTCTGAAAGGACTTTATAAAAATGAAGAGGGAAAGAGATTTTATTTTACAGGAGGGACATACCTGAGATTAGTTTGCGGTCTTAAAAGGTTTTCTGAGGATTTAGATTTCGATGTAAAAAATATTACTCGAAAAGAATTTGAAAAGCTTCAAAAAGAAATAAAAGTAGAATTAAAAAGGATCGGGCTTGAAACGCAGATTGAGTTTTCTTACCGGGAAAATCTGTATGTGTCAAATTTGCTTTTTCCTGAGGTAGAAAAAACTTACAATGTGGTATCGAAATATTCAAAAAAAGAAGGGATCATTATAAAAGTTGAACTGAATAAGACTGAATGGAAAATAAAAACGGAAACCCAGGTAATTTCCGGATTTGGTGAATTTTATCCGTGCATTTGTACTGAAAAAGGTACTTTGTTTGCGAATAAGATAGATGCATTGAACAAAAAGACGCGTGGACGGCATTTATATGATATTATGTTCATGCTTTCAAATAAATATCCCATTAGTGGAGATGTTCTAAAAAACCTTGGTCTAAACAAAGATCCACTGGAGATGATCTCCGATAGGGTAAAAGATCTTACCAAAGAAGAATTATCGAAACAAGCCGAGACATTAAGGCCTTTTTTGTTCGAAGAAAGTGAAGCAAACATGCTCGTAAACGCGCATGAAATCATTCCATTGTTGATAGAAAAATATAGAAAAAAATAGTACAAAAAACATATAGACCTCTTAAAAACTTCAGACAAGATCCAATCGTTGGATTCCATCCCCTGAAGGCTAGAATTGCCCAACGTCCGATCCGTTTTTAGTCCGACGTTCCCCAGAACGTGCGTAATTTGTTATTTATGAAAGGGTGTGATATATTAAGAATGGTCAACAAGGGAAAACGTATGAAAACATTCAGTATGGAAAAATTTAAATCGCGTATCAAAAAATCACTTTGTCAATATAACGTGATTTTTGGCTACCTTTTTGGATCGCGGGCTATTGGGCAGCCCGGGGCCTTGAGTGACGTGGATATAGCGATCTTTTTGGACCACAAGATCACGTGTTCCGCGTATTTGGAGATAAAACTCGCCCTTATCAATGAATTTTCGAAAATATTTGATTGTAACAGGGTGGATATTGTTCTATTAAATGAGTCCAGGTCTGCTGAGTTAAATTTTAATATAATAAAAAATGGCATCGTTATTCGCGATATACAGCCGTCTGAACGCTATAAATTTGAATCGCGGATAATGCAGGAATATTTTGAAACAAAATTTATGCGTGAAGAATACGCGGGGTCTTTGCTGGAAAATATTAAAATGAGGGGGATAGTTAATGGTCGATAAAAATATAATCGCCACGCGAATCTCAAGGATCAAGGAAGCGACGGAACTTTTGAGTTTTATAAAAGAAGTTGATAGGGGGAAATTTGCGGGAGATCCGGATCTTTTCCTGAAGGCGGAAAGGCTTGTCGAAATAATTGTCCAATCGATGATAGATATCGGGTCGCATATAATCGCGAGTGAATCGTTAAAAAAGCCCGAGAATTACGGTGAAATATTTGAAGTGTTAGCTCAAAATTCAATTATAGATGATACCTTAATGATGAAAGTTAAGCTTCTTGCCGGTTTAAGAAATATCCTGGCTCACGATTATTTAGAGACCGACCATGGACAGTTGTTCGACAACTTGAACTTGCATATGGGGGATTTTATGGAATTCTGTTCGCAGATCGCCGGATATATCAGTGATCGCGCAAAATAACTTACCGTTTATTGTCAATCGCCAGAGATTTGCTCGGACAACTTAAAAAATTACCTCCCACAATTCTTTCCTGGCGTGACAGAAAAAAAGGAGTATTTCAGACACATAGAAGGCAGTAAATAGATTATATTGCTAAATATAACTTTATGCGACTAAAGTTTGACAAAGTTATATTTTTGTGGTATAGTTGCTAGAGTTCTGTAAAATGCGTATTTCCGTCGTCATTGCGAGGAGCGAACGGAGTGAGTGACGAAGCAATCTCAATAAATATAACAGGTTACAGAGATTGCTTCAGTCGCTGCGCTCCCTCGCAATGACGGGACGAGCCATTTTGCAGGACTCTGGTATAGTTGATTAAAAGGAGGAACCCGGGATGAGTAAAGTTACGTTTGCTGTAAAACTCAATGAAGGGGTTTTGTCCATGCTTAAACAGTTTTGTGTCGAACACGGGACAAAATATAGTTTTTTTGTGGAAAAAGCCATACAGGAGAAATTAGCGGCGGAAGAGAGAAAAGAAGACCTGCTTGATTTTAAAATGTCGCGCCAGGAAGAGGAAAACGCGGAATCTTTCGACGAGTACTTAAAGGAAAGGAATGTATAGGCTTCTTTTGATCCCTTCCGCGAGAAAAGATCTGGATGCGTTGCCTATGAAAGAATTAAGCAGGATCAAGGATAAGATCCTGTTATTGGCGGATGATCCACGTCCCTCGGAATGCTTGAAATTGACCGGGGACGGTGGGTATAGAATAAGAAAAGGCGATTACAGAATTTTGTATCGTGTAAATGATAAAGAAAAAGCTGTTTACATCTATAGGATCAAACACCGGCGGGAAGTGTACAGATAACGAGAAGATGATGATCGATAGCGATCAGGTATAGTTCTGGACAAATTGTAATTAAGCGTGTCCCAGTCTTTCAGCAAGCCAGACTTTTATGAGGGCAGTCCTTGCGACACCCATTTTTTGGGCTTCAGTGTCTATTTTCTTTAAGAGAGCGACAGGGAAGTCAACATTAACTCGTTGGATCTTTTTGTTAACTTTAGCACTTTTAAGGTCAAGATGTTGAGTTATGTCTTTACCATCATTAAATTTCTTATCGAACCGAGAAGCAGATATTTTTTCACGAGATTTTTCCATAATACACCTTCTTTTCGTTAGCCCTGCTTTTTCTGCAGGCAAATAATCTTATTTTCCTGGATCTCATCGTATATATACATGAGTATAAAGAACCTTCGATTTTACCGATAATCATAAACCTTGGTTCATCTTTAGTAACGGCAGGTGCTATAACATTATCTTCAAACCAAATACCTTTAGATTTTTCAAAATCAATACCGTGCTTTTGTTTGTTAAGCTTAGATTTATTGGTATCATACTCAAAGTTCATACTAAAATATACCATATATATACCTAAAAGCAACTATTTTAATACATTTAACATCAGTTAAGCATCGCGGGCGGTTCCCGAAGCGACCCGGCAGGGCGGAGCACGGCGATCTGGGGTATAGGCAAGTTTTTATGGGAAAAAGTATCCATTTCCGATTCCGAAAAATCGCACAAAATAACTATTTTCTCTTCGCTGTTACCATCCTGGTATTAAAAATGAAAACTTTAAAAAAGTTGTAATTTAGTATGAACTATGTTATACTTTAGTAGGATAAGGAGGCTATAATCATGTTAAGAACAGTAAAAATAGCAATTAGCTTGCCCGGGGAAGATTTTGCGAAGATCGAGCGTATGCGCAAGAAAATGGGGTTGCAGCGAAGCGCGATTATCGACAAGGCGATTCGTTGGTGGCTTAAAAGTGTGGAAATGAAAAAAAAGATAACGCAATACGAGGAAGGTTATAGAGACAACCCCGAATCTGCGGAAGATATAAAGGCAATGGAAAAAGCTTCTGCTGAGGCATTTGAAGAGGAAGGTTGGAAATGAGAAGATGCGAAGTTTGGTGGGCAGAGCAACCTGAGCCGATTGGAAAGCGTCCGGTAGTTTTGCTTTCTCGCGATGAGGCATACAAAGTGCGAAACGCGATAACCATTGCGCAGGTTACAACAACTATGCGTGGCATTCCTGTGGAAGTTTTTCTTGATAAAAAAGATGGATTACCCAGGAAATGTGTTGCAAATCTTGATACAGTTACTACTATCAGAAAGGCAATTCTTGTTGAGAGAATTTGTTCGCTTCGATCAGATAAAGTGGAACAAATTGATGAAGCGTTGAAGTTTGCTTTAGGCCTGGAATAACTTCCGAAAAACCGCACAAAATAACTATTTTTCTCTTCGCTGTTGCCATCTTGGTATTAAACTCCTAACGTCCGATAATGTATGTTATGTTAACTTGACAAGGCGGGACTTATGGATACCTGACATCAAGTTCCTGCGGGGTTTCTCGATTACACTTCTGTCATCGCGGGGCCTTTTGTGCTCGAAACAACCTGGCATCAGATACGATTTACACCATGCACCAGACGCTCATATTTGCGTTCTAAGGCTCTTTTTCATCAAATCCGGCCGATACGATAATATATCATGGGTTTTCAGGGGTATTTTGATGGGTCTATAACCGTTTTAACTGCATATTCTTAAATACAATAGCTGGAGAAGCTGGAGAATTCTTCATAGAAACGTTCCTTTTGATTGGTTAGATTTAATGCGCCAGATATTCCTTGGCGTATTTGTCGATTAAGTTGCGGATAAGTTTTTGATATTTCGTGTGGTGTTTTTTAGCGAGCCCCTTAAAGGCGGTTATGCTTTTTTCGTTTAAAAGAATGGTAACCTTTATCCTTTTTTCCGGCAGTATTAACTCCTCCGGTGGCGGCAGAAAATCCGGGATTTCCGTTACTTTGCCAGTAGGCATATTTTTGTCTTTTTTCTTATTTTTCATAATGTGATGCTCCTTTTCTCCAGCAACCGGCTCCTATGATCCGGATTTTTTGTCCGCGACAGGTAAATCTTACGGTTAATATTTTGCCTCCAACTTTACCTATGCAAAATAACCGTTCTTCCGTTCTGCTATGCTCTGAATCAATTATTAATTTCCTTCGCGGATCTTTGAAAACTTCAGCGGCTGTTACAAAATCTATGCCGTGCTTGTAAATATTGATCCTCTCTTTTTCCGGATCCCACTCAAAGCTGCATTTGTTCTCCATTTTAAGTTTACCTCACATTGAACTATTTGTCAATATAGTTATACATATAAAAATACATACCTTATTTTGTCATTGAATTCATCATCATTAGTTAAAAAGAAAAAACCTCTTTTAAGTTGTTCGTCTCTATACCGTTAGAGACACAAAAAAGAGGTCTTTTCTTTCAATATATTTGTGAATATTTCTGAGGATAAGATGGGGAAACGGTTCTCATTTTGTCGGGGGATCTTCCCATCCCCCCTATTTAGCCAGTTTTTTGATAACGCCTGCCACTATAAAACAAGATAGCCCGGCAAAAATCAGAACATTGTCAAATTTGGGGATGATATCAAAAGCTGACATGAGGATAAGTATGGTGCCGAGAGCCCCTGCCACCGTTGTTATTGCTTTTACTGTTTTCTCTTCCATGATTCCTCCAATTATTAGTTGCCTTATTTCTTGATGAGCGTAAGGATGTTTTTATCGGTATCCAGCTTAACGTGGAATCCATTAAGGAACGACATGCCGAGCAAGCCGACTGTTTGGGGTTTGCCTTGTTCGCCGATCGCGACAACGGCTTTGACGTTCAGGGCCTCGGCATTTCCGACTTTCAGGGATTTTAGTGTCACCGGTATGGCCTGTCCCATGCTTCCATCCGCCAGCTTAACAGATACCGCGTTTTTTCGGCTTAGTTGTATTCCCAATTTTCTTGCGGCATGCGGTGGTATAGATACCACGTTAGCGCCTGTGTCCACAATTAACCGGATGCTGACAGTATCGTTTAAAAGCGCGTTAACCTGGATCCTGGATTTATCCTCGAACCGTATGTCAGTTATCATGTTCTGTTTTTTAAGGGATTCCTGTTTGATCCTTTCGGCGGCTTCTATGCGCTTAAAAACATCTTCCGTCTCTCTTTTCTTTTGGTTTTCCTTTTTTTCCGCGCTTCTGGGGTCAATATGTTTTTTTCGCTTTTTTGAGTCTTTTTGTGGCGTGATCTTTTCGATATCACTGTTCGCGATAACTGTTGTTCCGAACCCGATGTCCAATGTTAACCCACAGGCGGTGTAATTGGTGATCACGCCGTTTATTTCTCCTTTATTTTTCAACTTAAGGCAGACGATGTTTTTGCCCCTGGAATATTCCGCTATTTCCCTTGATAAGTTGCGCGGTGAGCCCCCTGCCCCGCCTATTATTGCCGGCAGCATGATGAGTGCCAGCGCGAAAAAAACTATAGGTATCCTGATATAGCTCTTCATGGTTATTTTTGTGAGCTGTATTTTACCAATAACGCGCGTGCGGTAGTGTGTTCTGAGGCCATATCCCATGCCTTTTTCCCAGGCCAATCGTTCTTTGCCAGCCATTGGAACAGTTCATCCGGCGAGCTTTCCTATTTCCATCTGTTTCCCATCTATTTTATCGAGCTTTTAACCTTATCTTTTGCCAGTTCCAAAATGCTTTTGTATTTGTGAGGATCCGGTTTTAGATACCACGTCTTAATAAGGCTCCCGGCGGGTTTTTCATGAGGGGTGAATCCACGGTTATATTTGCCGCCGATGCGGGGATTTGTTCTCCAGGTCCACCAGTAAAACCCGTAGAACCAAGGCTTTCCCCAAAAAGTTTCGAAGGTGGCTTTATAGCAGTTATATTGCTGCCGGAGGTCTATTTCACTCATTGATCTATGAGCCCAGGGTATTTTCGCGCTTCCCGCGGCGCTTCTGTATCCGATCTCCGGAAAGATCACAGGTTTGCCGTGAGTTTTTTGCCACGCCTCGATTTTTTCAAGCCACGGTTTCCAGCCATTTTTAATCTCGAAATATGATGGTTTATCTTTTCTTGACAGCGGGAAATACGCCGATATACCCGCGTAGTCGAGATGTCCCCAGAAACGGATATTCTCATATTCCTCGAACCAGTTGGCTGTGTAAACAAGCCTTCCCGAGTAAACCTCTCTTATCCTGGCGATGAGGCCGATCCATTTATCCGGCCGCTGGGTGGTTGTCATGGAGAGCTCGGTGCCGATGTTGAATATTTCTAAACCGAGGTCTTCGGCCATTTGCGCGTAATGCAGGACAAACGCCGAGTAACTTTCGAACCATGCATCCCAATTCTCATTGTCGGTAAACCCTATCTCCCCTCTCCAAGTGCCCGTAGAGTAAGTTTCAAGGTTGAGATGCGGACTCAGCATAATATGCATGCCCAAGCGCTGCATTTTCTGTATGGCAGAAGTCAAACTTGTGTCAGTAGGGGTTTTATCATGTCGGCGGTATATTTTAGTCGAATGGGAGTCGCCCTGGTACCACGTGGTGACCAGATTGACCCAGGACGCATTTGTTTCCTTTGCCATTTCAGGAATAGATATACCGGATTCAAGCCCCGAATATTTCCCGGGTAGCCATGACGTGTAGGACACGCCCTCCTGCCACGTGGGATACGGATCGGGTTCGCTTTGGACCATGTAGTTTATCACTTTGATCTTTGTCAGTTCTTCAGATGATCTACCAACCCATTTATTCCAGTTTGCATATTTCTCAGGATCCAGTTTTTTGCGGACAAACCGGGTGGTCTCATCTTTTGTTACATCAAGTTCGAAATCATTCGGGACGGTATAGGGGTCATGCTCGTAAAGCATTTCTGTCTGTCCGAACTTGACCCGGCCGTCGAACACTTCCACCGTAGTTTTTGAATCTTTATCCGTCGTGACTTGCCACCCGGTTCCCCTGATGCCGCAGGCTCCTACAGGTGTTGTGACGGTGAATTTTTTCAGTCGAGTATGCCTTGTAAGATTCGCGAGGAGTTTTCCGTCTATGAGATCGAGTTCCACCGGATCCTTGGACGTTATCGCAACTTCAGTATTTTCATCAGCCATAACCATAACGGCAGCTGTATTTCCAAGAAGAATACTGCAACTGGCTCCCTTGCCTGTTTTTAATTTGTCGCCTTTTTTTAGAGTATATTTGTCATCGAGTGTTTCCCATTTACCGGTTTCCGCCTTACATACGCTTACATCTCCGTTATGGGCGAAAGACGACCCATTCAGAAAAATCAGGTACGCGAAATATCCAACCGGGATTATGACACAAACGGCTACGACCGCCATAATCAAGGTTTTAATTTTCATTTCCCTCCTTATCGTTATCGTTGGTTACAACAGGGTCCCGCAAAACTGACTAAATGACTCATTTTGTCATTTCGAGCAGAGCGAGAAATCTAATGACAACAATAAGTTATAGATTCCTCACTTCGTTCGGAATGACATTTTTGGCCATTTTTCAAAACCTTATTAGTTCACAGAGGTTAATATACCATAACATGGCGTATTTTTTAAATTAAAATCAATTTTTTCGGAAAAATGCCGTTAAACCGCCGGTGATCTTCTTCAGGTGATATCTGCGTATTATTCATTCCACATAAGGCATTCATCCAAAGCTAACATGGCGAATGTTTTTAATCTTTCATCCGGTTGTTTATTATATTCTGAAACGAAAAACAACGCGTCCCTTGTTGGTTGATGCGCCAACAATATCAATATTGCCTCTTTTGTCTTGGTTTTTATGTCTGCTTGGAACAAGAGTTTCCCTATTTCAATAATTCGCTCCTGTGAGATGTTATCATAGTTTTCAGGCAGAAGTGAGTGTCCGGTCATGTAGTCGACACTTGCATCACCAGGATCATTTCCAAGCTTGATGCCGCCGGCCATCACTTTTGCCACGCCCTTGTCCCTTTCCGCGTGCAGGTAATACCAAAAATCATTTTCTGTCATTTCCTCCTCCTTATTGTGTCATCACAACGTTCCTGTTCCTCACTATTGGAGACACATTTTTGGAGGAAATTCTTTCAAAATAATTAATTTTTAAGCAAGTAAGGATGGTGGTTAGATATGTTTTCGGGGGACACAATATTTAAGTTCCATGAAATGGGAACTTAGCAGAGGGTTTAAGTATTGTGTCCCCCGCATTGTCAGAAAACGGTGAACGACGGGCTAATTTTTGACCAGCCCTTTTTCCAGGCAAACTTCTTTAACTTTTTTCGCTACTTTTTTGATATCAAGGCCATAAGACACCATGATCTGTGGTATATCATCAGTGTCTTTCTTAACAAGATCCGAAGACAGTTTACCGGCGTTATCTGCCCCCACCGAAATAAGCAGCACATCCGGGTCAAATGAGTCAAATTTATTAAAAAAATCGTCATTATTCTCAGCCAGTTTGATCTCATATTCTCCGCCGCTCGTTTCATAGCTTGAAAAATATTCCTTAAATCCCGTAGCGGTCGTTTGAAGAGGTTCCAATATTAGAAGTTTGGCCTTTGGTGTGCCAGATGCACTTTCTTGAGCACCTGATATAGTTCTTCCCGCCAGCATGTCCGATATAACACGGGTGAGTTCCCGCATTCCTATCGGTTTCTCCATTACATGATCAACCTGTATCTTTTTCAATTCCTTATCGTATTCATCGCTGAATCCCGACAGAATAATGACCTTTGTCTCAGGGTTGCTTTCCTTGATCTTTTTTGTGACCTCTATCCCGTTAATACCGGGAAGTTTCAGGTCCATGATCACAAGGTCGGGAGTTTCTTTCTCCAGTTTTTTAAGGGCATCTTCTCCCGTAAGGCATGTGGTCATGTCATATCCCTTTGCCATGAAGAAACCCGTCAGGGTTTGTGCTATTTTTTGATCATCATCACACAGCAGTATCTTTTTTGTATTCATGGCAACCACCTTTGTTGGAGTTCTAACTGGTTTTGTATAGTTCTAATAATATCAGACCTTCTTTTATCTTTCGAACAAGTTTTCCCAGGTTAATGCAGCTTTCTTCAAACGAATAAAGCTCTTTTGTTAAAGATAGCATGGAATCGGCAGCTTTGCCACCGGAAACCCTAAAAAGTTCCCTGGATACTTTTAATTTATTTCCTATCACGTTGAGTAAGGCTTCTATCTTTGTGAAGTTCTCTGAAGTCTCATTTTCAAGATCAAGTTCTTCATAAATTATCCGCGACAGCTTTTTTATATCACCGCGGCTTAGCAGGTATGCTTCTTCTATCGCGTCAATTTCGTTCTCTATCCGCAGATTAAGATCAGCTGTGTTCCGCGCGTTGAACTTTGAATGAGATTGTTTCTCCAGGATATCTGCCAGGGCGAACGATATGGTACTTATCGCGTTAAAATGATTCAGTATCCCGTGAAACAACTCTCTCATGTTAGATATATCTTCCATAGTATTCCTTAATTAGTGAAATTGTAGATAGTCGCATTAAAGCTTGCATGATAACTTCTTAAATGTCAAAAATTTTTTACATTAATTCAAATCCCAGCAGGCGCCGCTTTCTCTTATCATAAGATTGATGCCATCGAGGCTGCCGAATTCCTCAGCCTCCACTATGCGAAGAATGCAACCTTTCGCCAGGATTTCTAACATTGCTTTTGCCCTGTCCGTTTGAGCAAGTTTGGTTATTTTCTTTGTCATTTTTTCACAGTCGATTTGCACAAGAATACCACGATTTTCTTCGTTATGTCCTATGACTAAAACTTTCATGATCTATCCTCCCTGTTGTCCCTGCCGGGAAGTTATCCCCCAAGTATTCATGATCTGTCACGTTGTTTAAATAGCAATTTTTCAACATGCCCATTATCCCTAAAAAACCGAAAACCAGATAAGCAATTTTTTGTGTGAATTCTCTTTTTTTCATTTCTCTCACCTCATACCAAGAATATCACATTGTTTGCTCTTTGTCAATAGGTTTTATTCTAAAAGAGCAAATACGTAAGAGATGATTTTGCATAACATATTTAAACTAAATATGTTATGTTTTAGATTAGAGCAAACAATATTTAGCATTTCTTGCTTTGTTGGTTATGTTTTTTGGTCAATAAAGCAAAAAAAATTTGACAAAATGACTCTTAGGCTGTATAGTTTATATATGCAGATTCATGAAAAAATCCGACATATAAGAAAAGACATACTAAATATATCTTTGCAGGAGCTTCATGCAAGGCTTGTGGATATTTTCGGTGATAAGGCACTCTCCTATTACACATTAAGCCGCATAGAGAGCGGACACCGCAATTTTCTGCGCATTAAGACCCTATATCAGTTATGCACTGCCCTGGGCATCACTTTAAAGGATCTCAGGGAAGGCACGGAAGATGAAAACTCAAGAATAGTGGATATCGTGAGACGCAGTGAACGGGATGAATATATATACAACGATAAGGCCACATCACAGGTTTTATCCCCTTCTATTCTTGGCTACCTCGTTACGGAGCTCAGAATAGCCCCAGGAGGAAAGACGAAAACCGAAGAAGATCCCCTCCAGGACGTGACCTATACAAAACTTGTAATAGTGAACCAGGGGGCGCTTACCTGCCACACAGGATCCGAAACACATACCTTGAAAAAAGGCGACACAATATCTTTTCACAGCAGTATCCCGCACTTTTTTGAGAACATATCCGGCGGGAAGGTCGTATTCCAGGTGATCCAAAATCCCAAAAGCTATTAAAACCCTCTACGCTTTGGAAAGGACTATTTTGATGTTCTCAATTAATTCTTCCAGGTCATCACTCAATTCTTCCGCGTCAGGGATAAGCTTGATCACAAGGGTCTTTTCATCCTGAACGAACAGTTTTCCGCGTTCTTTTTCGGTATATTCTCCTACCGGAAGCGCGTTCGGGATCATCTCATAATGTTTAAGAAGCGTATCCCTGTCCCACTTTAGATGCTTGCCAACCGCGAAAAGCATTATCCCCAAGAGCGGCAGGTACGCCGTCTCCGGAAATTCCGCGTCACCTACACCGGCGATAACAGCACGGCCCTCGACATTCTTAAAATATCCTTTTTCCACATTAGAACTTTTCGTTATCACGATAAGGTTTTCCGGCCTGACGGATCCCTTTTTCGGATCTGTGATATTGGTTACCCTGCCGGCAAGCGCCTCTCCCTCTCCCTTGATTATCTCGAGATTGCCGAAGAATCTTTTTAAGTCCCCGTTATTATTTTCAAGCGCAGGAAACATATCGATCAGCTCCCTTATGAGCCTGTTTATCTCACCTTCACCGAGCCCGAGGTCCAGGGCAAGAACGACTTTCTCGTCTTTCCCTGATCTCGACGCGCCGATCATCGCGTTCACAAGGCGTGGTATTATTTTTTTAGCGCTTTCAAGGATACGCTCCGATTCCTCTTTTATGGCCCGTTTTCCGCTTTCAAGTACAGCATCATCTATTTCTTGCCAGGCATCGGTAAATTTTTTGCCTCTATTCCCATTACCCCATCCCTCCGTTACCTCATTCATAAGCTCCGTCACTAACCGGCCCTGTTCGGGACTGTTACGCCTGGAAAAACGTATCCGACCAAGCTTAATTTTATCCGGTACTATCACACTACTGGGCGCATTCTCTCCGTTTTCTCGAACTGTTTCCTTTTGCGCTATGGGGGATGGACTTGCCTTCAATTTTTTAAAATGTTCTCTGTACGGCTTGAGAGCTGATGTTCTCCCCAGTTTTTTCAACATCCTAAGAACTTCTTTGACCGTGATCCCAAGTGCCTGTGCGGTCTGTTCCTCGGCGGTGATTTCTTCCGTATCTACAGTCTCCTCATACCTCTCAACTATTTCTTCAAGAAGCTCATCCCTTTGCCCGAAGATATCCGGTGAACTGATCACTTTATCCTGAACAATTTCACCGGTCGTGTACATCCAGAATCTTCCACCTTCAGGATCGTTTTTAGTATCCTCAACCGGTATAGTAACTACGCCCTGGTCCTCATATTGTTCGCGGATCCCGTCGAACTCTGCTCCGTCAGCTGAAATGTCAACTATGAACTCTTTCCCTTCCCGCTCAACCACGGCATACGCGTAAAAGAGGAAATCTTCTCCTAAAGACGATTTGGGCTCTTTACGAACGGTATACCTTGCTTTGAATCCACGCGCGGCCAGGATCTCAGCCGTTTCCATGGCGCGATCATCGCAATTATCAGGATTTGGATCGTATTTTATGAACCATTTCTTAGCTTCCCTCAAAGCGGTAACAGTTTCCGGCCAATTTATTGAAGAAGGAAAAGAAACTAAATGGACGTTATCTCCCTTAATTGTTCTTGTAAAAATACCACCGTCTCTTAAATCTAAAGATACTCCAATATGTTCGCTCTCTATTCTGTATTCTCCGTTATAGATCTCCCTGTCCTGTAGCTCCTTCTTCATCGCGTCTCGGTTAAAATCGCGAAGCTGATTACTCCTTTCATTCCCCGGATAGTCTTCATTGGATACAATCACAGCTCTAATATTCTCCGCTGTTGCCCCTCTTAAGACCATTCCCTGGAGGGTGAAATCTAAATATTTATTTGCTATTGCATCAATACCCAACCCGGCAAATTTTTCAAGGCTTAAATCAACATGCATGCAAGCGCCCGTTTTCTCTTCTGAATCATACAGCAGGACAATTACGCATTGGGAAAGACCACCATCCCGCAATGTATCCGGACTCCGGGCTATCTGGACTTTGTTAACTCCCTTTTTTTCTACCTGTCTTCCTGAATCTAAAGAAAACACTTCTATCCCCTGTTTTTCGTTATCGGTTATCCCATTTAAGTTTTGTCTCCCTCCTTCTTCTCCGTTTTGAGATTGCGTCGCTTTGCTCGCAATGACACCGGCATCCTTCTTGCTTCCACCGGTTCTCTTCGAGATATTTTCAGGGCTTTCTAAAGTTTCAGGCTCCTCGTCCCCTTCCGCACGTTTCCCGAGTCTGCCTCTTTCATCCCGGATGAATTTCCGGATATGTCCGGCTATTCTGCTTTTCCGGACGGCTCTTCCCAAAACAAACGGTATCTGTCCGATCTCGCCACAATACTCCGGCGGGAGGGACAGATGATTTAGTTCATCCACAGGCACAAAGGGAAACAGATACGGCGATATTCCGGGAACAAGTGTGATCGTCCTCATCCGGCTTTCCGAAACCGCCAACATCCTCTTTTTCAGCATCTGCTTCACGGTTTCTTTCTTATCGGGAAATTTAACGGTTATAGGCGGAACCCCCCTGATCTTCAGCGTGATCTTCTTCCCGATTTCATCCACGACACTTGGATAGCCCCGTTCGTTCAACAGTTCCGCCGTATCCGATAAATACTCCGTATACCCTTCATCAAATCGCGGCAGGACTTCGGCCCCTATTCTCTTAATATTCCTGTACGAGGCGAATACCTGCCAGAGTCGGAAACCCGTCAGCAGGCCGGTCAATACCGCGGAAAAAGATATTGGTATTGCTTCACGCGGTGCGACCAGAAATAATAACAGTACAAGGACTCCCGTCAGTGCCAGAAGATCCGCCGCTTTGTCTCTTTGTTCCCGGATTGAATAGGCGTCTTTTTCTTTTTCGGCAACCCCTTTCTCCACTTCCCGCGCCGCCTCTTTAACCAGGCAGTAGCCCAGAAGACGGCTGGATAAGGCGTTCAATTTGGGCGAAATACGGTTCTCGGTTGTCTCCCGCAGGAACCGTTGAGCGTCCGAGAAACCGAAACCCAGCCGCGAAAGCACCCGGCTCTGCAAATACCGCGCAAGTCCCTTACTTACAAGATAGGCCAAGGATTTTTTCGCGCCCCGTTCCAGCAGAGAAATATCCGCGTCATCACCCAGTATCCCCTTCTCCGCGGCATAGCGAAGCTGGCGTTCGATGAACCCGTCCGTAGTCGGCTTCCCACCTTTCTCCGGCAGGCCCAATGTTTCCATAGAATCCCGATAAAGGCCGCACTTTTTCATCACTGCCAGTTCCACTGACCTGTAGACAAGCCTCTCAAGTAAAATATTCACGTCCCCGCCCCTACCCAAAAACATGAACGTCCTGGGCCTGCCATCTATCAATACCCGATAAGACCAGACTCCTCCCTCGTATTCTAACCTTTCCCATACATTAGGTAATTCAAAAACCTTGCCGTATTTTTTATTTATAAAGTCCTGTATCGCGTCCCTGGCGTCGCCATAAGTCCCTTCAGGGCCAACATGCCAGAACATCATATCTTCTTCCCATTCAATTTCTCCCAGAACATCGCCTGCCTCCGCGAAACACAGTTCCAGCAAACTCTTTTTCCTGTCAAATATTCCTTTTTCAAAAAGCAACGCCCGGTAGACCGCGGTGACCTCCTGGAAATCCTCGATCTCATGCCCGGAGACGAATTGATTGACTATTCCGGTCGCTTTTTTCTTTTTCGCGGCAAGAGAAAGGCCGCTGAACCCTAAATCCCCGTCATCCAGACGCGTTAACACTTTTTTGACCAGGATCTTTTTCAACCGTACATCCTTTATCCATTCCGAGAAAACCCTGCTGAACAACAGCCCCTTTACCGCCTCCTGTTTTGCCCTCTCTTCCAGCGCCTCGGGGTTGTTCTCCCCCATGTACAGCCTCCAGATCGTTTCCCCGTCGATTCCTTCCACCCCCGTCTCACCGAGTCCCGAAATCTCCGTACTCGATTTAATCTTCTCTCTTAACACCGCGGTTATCACGGCCTTATTTATCACATTTTCATTGTTCAATCTTTCTAATTCACCTGCCGTTAACCATCTTACCGCGTCAAAATACAATGGGTATTCTGTCAAAAAATCGAACAAATCGGGATATTCACGGGAAATGTTCCGTAAAACGGCGATATTATGTTTAACGGAGGGAGACGCCAGTAAAACTCTTTGGATTAATCCATGTTCCGGATCCAGCTCCCGGTTTTCCATAACTTCCTCGATCTTTTCTTCATCCGTCCGAAGCAGTTTTATCTCTCTCCCCGCTGTTTTCAGTGTGACCAAAGAAGCGGGACCGTATAAAAATTCGGATAGAACCCCTTCAAGAGATCCTCCCCTGTCTAATCCTGATTTCACTTCATCAGGACCCGTTCCTTTCTGCAGCCGGCCGCTTAAAGAATACGCCGCGCTGCCATCAAACCAGAAAATCTCCTTCATTATATCGTTTATCACGGCGGGAATGACATACCTGCCCGTTTCCACAACATCTTCAATATCCGCTCTTCTTACCGCTTTATATCCTTCCAATATTTTCCTATAATTGACTCCCAAAACTTTCTCCAGCTCTTCCCCGTCACCTTCGTCAAGTAAGGCTTGAACCGTATCATCGCGAAAAAAAGGATCTTCCGTTTCCAAAATAGTCAATAGCACCCGGGTCGCGTGTTCCGTTGATTTTATAATCTCGCGCAGCTCACATTTTTCCAGCTCACCGTCTTTTACCGTTACCTCACCTTTGAATATAAAAACATAAGTGTTCAGTATAGTCTCATACCCGGCGGGCAGAGCTTTTTTCAACTCTTCTGCATCTCCTATCGTAAGCAGTCCCTGGGCCGCATCCGCGCGGACCCTTAGATTTTTACTTTTTAGGGCGTTCAACAACACGGGAATCACTTCTTCCTTCACATATTCCGGATGTTCACTCTTTAATACCCTGCCGATCTTACCAAGAGCCACAGCCCCTTTCTCACAGGCCGGGTATTCCTCGTCTTTCAAGGCAGCCATTAACGCGCAAGTTACACTTTCCTTTACAAATTTCCAATCTTCTTTTGCCGCCAGCGCCTTTCCGATTTCACCCAGCGCATCGGCCGCGTTTGCCCGTACCCCGGCGGACTCATCTTTCAGAGCGGCTATCAAATAAGGAATTATTTTTTCTTTCACAAAGCTTACATCCCCTTCCACAACCAGGTCTCTGCCGATCTCGCCTAAAACCCAGGCGGACGGCAAACGAACTCCGAGCTTTCCTTTTTTCAAGAAGGTTACAAAAACAGGGGCAATTTCCTTCTTATCAAACTCCAGGTATTTTCTCGCCAGAACCATACCAATATCCATTAAAACATCCGGTATATCATTGCTGGCCGGGTGGTTTCTATCTTTTGAAATATCGTTCAAGACGGGAACGACCACTTTAAACACAAATTCCCCGTTTTCTTTTACTAAATTCGTGCTGATATTGCTTATAGCAGAAACTGCTCTCCCGCGAACCGCGGTGGTCCCGTCTTTCAGGGCGACAAACAACGCCGGGACTATCCGCCCCTTCACGAACTTCGAATATTCTTCTGACCGTGCCAGCACCGCGCCGATCGACCCTACGCTTTCGACTGCTTTTCTGGAGATCAGATCGGTTTTATCCCGCATGGCGTCTATTAACGCGGGGATTATCTCCCATCTCACAAGTTCCGGGTAAATTTTCACGAGTTCCCATCCGATCGCGTCCAAAGCCCAAATCGCATCGCCGCTGGCGGGGTGATTCTTGTCTTTTAAAATAGTTTTTAAATCGCGAAGCTCATCGAGAAAACCCTGTTTTATCTTCGACATAACAGCGGCCTCATCACTTCGTATCATGCCGAGAGCAATCAAAACAGCCTTGTAAAAATGGTTATAAGGATCATTATCGTGGAAAGAAAGGCGCCGGATAAGCCAGTCAAGGGCCGTTTCGTTACCATCTTCAATAAGTCCGGTCACTTCCAAAAGAAGCGCGACGTATTCGTTCGGAAGATGATCCAAATCGTTATACGGAATAGACTCAGGGCTTCTTCTGGTCACCTTGAACATGCCGTTAAGCCGTGTCAAAATAGGGCCGGCATCCTTATACTCATACTTTCCGCTTGCTCTCAATAATTCATCGATCAGAAACTGCATTCCCACCGTGCCCCTGAACTGAAGATTTTTGTCTTCCGGATTTTTCTCTTTCTCAAACCATGTCAGGACATATTTGTCATAGAAACCTTTTGTAAGATAGATGGTCAACCCTCCCCTGCTGTCCCGCCGCCAGAACCCGCCGAAAACGGGAAGGGTACCTTCAGCTCCTATAAAACAAGAACCGGTGTCGATAAGTTTGAAC
>JAHJBY010000059.1 GCA_018813285.1 Candidatus Omnitrophota bacterium | reverse complement strand
CGATCTTGTGACCAAAGGAACCCGGGAGCCGTACAGAATGTTCACATCGCGTGTGGAATATCGTATACTGATCCGCGAGGATAACGCTGATACCAGATTGACCCATGTCGGACATGAACTGGGCCTCCTCGCGAAAGATCGCCTTGATCGCGTAAGGGATAAGACGCTCGCGATCGCGGAGGAAGAGAAACATCTGGATTCGGTCAGGGTATTTCCCGGCGGGCCGGTGGACGCGTTGTTGAAAGAAAAAGGCCAGATGCCGCTTGCCGGCGGAATTGATCTTACAACTTTATTGAGACGATCCGGGATCTCCCGCGCGGACGTACTATCACTGGAAGGCCGCGGCGAAAAGTTGTCCTATTACGAACGGGTTCAACTGGAGGTCGATATTAAGTATGCCGGGTACATAGACCGGGAGTTGCGAAAGATCGCGCGGTTTAAAGATCTTGAAAATATAAACCTGCCGGATAATTTCGATTATTCCGGTATTAACGGTTTATCAAACGAAATAAAGGAAAAACTTTCAAGCGTTCGCCCGAAATCTCTCGGTCAGGCGGCGAGGATCTCCGGCGTTACACCCGTGGCGGTGACAATACTGATGGTGAAGCTGAAGGGAGCAGGGTCAAGGGGTAAATCGTGAATGGTGGATCGTAGGGGCGAAAAATTTTTCGCCCCTACAAATAACTGATAGACGACAGGCCAAAATGAGATATTATTCGTTTAACAATTATTTGGGGGACAGATTCGGCGCGAAAGTCCGCCGATTAAGCCTCGCCGCCGGATTTACCTGCCCGAATCGGGATGGTACGCTGAGCAATGAAGGCTGTATTTATTGCAACGAAGAAGGTTTCAGCCCGTTTGTCGCGAAAGATCTTTCACTGGCGAGGCAAATAGAGGAATCAATGGCGTTTGCTGTCAAAAGATATGGAGCCGAGAAATTTATAGCCTATTTCCAAAATGCTACCGGAACTTACGCGCCTGTCGCGAAATTAAAAGAAACCTACGATATCATCAGGGATTATCCTGACATAGTCGGTTTATTCATTTCAACGCGCCCCGATTGTATCGATTCTTCAAAGCTTGATCTGATAAAAAGATACACCGATGAGTATGAGGTTTGGATAGAATACGGCATCGGGACCGTTCATGACGGGACACTCGAAGCATTGAACCGGAAACATACATTTGCCGAGTCCCGTTCGGCTATAGAAAAGACAGCGGAAAGAGGTATCAAAGTGGGGGTACATGTTATTCTCGGGCTTCCCGGAGAGACCGCCTCCGATATGATGGAGACGGCCTGCCGGATATCGGATCTGCCGGTATCCGGGGTGAAATTTCATGTGTTCCATGTGCTTGTGAATACACGGCTTGAGGCCATGTTTGCCTCCGGAAAAATAAAATTGTTGGATATGGAAGAATATGTTAGTATAATATCCGGGTTCATAGAACGCCTGCCGCGTGAATGCGTTGTTTTGCGGCTGGTTTCAGACGCGAAAAAAGAGTTTTTAGTGGCTCCCGAATGGATGAGACATAAGGAAAATGTTATTAGCTCCATAAGAAAAAGGCTTGAAGAACTTGATACGTACCAGGGGATAAAAAAGGAGGGGTCGAAATGAAGTTGATATTATGTGTGATGGTTATAGCGGCCGTTATCGCGGTTCCGGCCGCGGATTCTTTCGCCAAAAGCAACTCTTCGAATATTTTACGTCAAGGCCTCCTTGGCGCCGGTGCCGGAGCCGCGGGCAGCGCGGCGGGCGGTGGTAATGCCGGAACCGGCGCTCTTGTGGGTGCCGGTGTGAATATTCTTGGCGGCGCTCTTTTGGATTCGATAGGAGACGATGGCGCGAGCGGCGAGCGGCAACAGGCGCAGTATCAACAGCAGCAGCAGACCCAATATCAGCCTCATCCGGTACAGTCCAGGTCAGCGTATTCCGATGGTTATGATGAAGGATACAGGAACGGTTATAAACAAGGATATACCGAAGGGTACAGAGAAGGTACTCAACAAACGTTCAAGAAAAATTAAGTTTTTTCCCGCCGCAAAATTTGCAAAAGTAGTGCAAAAGAGATCACGCTTTAATATTCAATGCAAATTGCAAAATGCAAAGGATCAAAGTGAGCCAATTACGGACACAGATATATTCTCTCGCGTATGGCGGAGACGGTGTGGGTAAAGTTGACGGTAAAGTGTGTTTCGTGAAAGGCGCGCTTCCGGGCGAAGATGTTGTGTTCAATCCGGTGAAAGAGACGGCCAGTTATATCAAGGGAGATCTCGCCCGGGTGGACGAGCCCTCCCCGGACAGGGTGGAACCGAAATGCCCGCACTATGGTGTATGCGGCGGATGTCAGTTGCAGCATGTTTCTTATGAAAAGGAACTGTTTTATAAAAAGGCGCAGGCGGAAGAACTTGTGAGGAGATTAGCCGGAATAAAACAGTTTATCTGCGGAGAGATCGTAGCATCACCCGCGCCGTACAATTATCGCGGCAACGTAACAATGCATAAAGGTGATACGGGTTACGGGTACTACGCGCGTGATGGACGCACGGTGATTAAGATCGCGAATTGCGCCATAGCCGATGAACACATAAACGATGAGTTATCGTTACTGGATGCCGGCGGTCGAAACGACAGGATGACATTGAAGGTCGATCATAACGGGCATGTTTGGAGCTCGATCCGGCCGGGTGAAAGGTTTTTTGTCGATCGCTATAGAGACGTAAACATGACCTTCTCGCCGCATGTTTTTTCACAATGTAACCGGTATATTTCCGGCGAGATAGCGGAAACGCTTGATAACTGGATAGGTGAAGTGCGAGACGACGCCGTGCTGTTTGATGTCTATTGCGGCATTGGTTTTTTCTCTTTTTTAATAAAACAGAAGTTTAGCGCCAGGATCGGTATCGATTCAGAAAGGGTCTCTATTGATTGCGCGAAAACCACGGTAAGGGATCTTGGTTTTCCAGGCGCGAAGTTTTACAGGGGGATCGTGGAGGAAAAATTTCCCGGACTTTTCGAAAAGAACATGGCCGGGGAGAATGTGGTGCTTATCGACCCTCCGCGAAAAGGGGTGAAAAAGGAGTTTATTGAATGGATAGCCGCCTCTTCCGGGGTGGGCAGAATGTTCTATATGTCGTGCGATCCAGCGACACTCGCGCGGGACATAAAAGTGGTGGTTTCCGGCGGCGCGTGGAAACTCGGAAGATCCGTTATTTTTGACATGTTCCCGAGGACCGGGCATATTGAGATGTTGATAGAATTTGTTAGATAGCGACGAATGAAAAACAAGGGGGAGAGATGTTCAGGGAAGAAATAAAAGTTTTAGATTGCACTGTGCGTGACGGCGGGCTTATTAACAATCATTATTTTGAGGATGATTTTGTTCGTAATGTGTACAAGGCCGTTGCTGCCTCAGGTGTCGATTATATGGAAATAGGGTACAGGTGTTCAGAGAACATTATGTCGAGAGATGAGTTCGGAAAGTGGAAATTTTGCAAGGAAGATGATGTCAGGCGCGCTATCGACGGTGTGGAATCGAATACAAAACTTTCGGTTATGGTGGATATCGGACGTGTGGAAAAAGATGATATCCTGCCGTGTAAAGATAGTGTTATAGACATGATACGCGTAGCCACTTATGTCAAAGACACTGATAAGGCAATTGATCTCGCGAATGAGGCCTTTGATAAAGGATACGAAACGACCATCAATATTATGGCTATATCAAGAGCCCTTGATAATGAGCTCGATGAAGCGCTGGCGCAGATCGAGGAGGAAACAAAGGTACTGGCAGTGTACATAGTCGACAGCTTCGGCGGACTTTACTCGGAAAATGTACAGTATCTCGCCGGTAAATATAAGAAGTTCCTTAAGACCAAAGAAGTTGGAATACACGGGCACAACAATCAGCAGCTTGCTTACGCGAATACCATACAGGGGATCATTGAAGGGTGCAATTACCTTGATGCCACGATCTACGGGATAGGCAGGGCGGCAGGGAATTGTCCGCTTGAACTTCTGCTTGGTTTTTTGAAAAACCCGAAATTCAACCTCCGTCCTATCCTCGATGTGATCTCGAAGGATTTTTTGCCGATGAGAGAAAAGATCGAATGGGGATATCTTATCCCGTACGCCATTACCGCTATGTTCAATGAACATCCCAGGGCCGCTATGGCTCTTAGGAAGACGGATAAAAAGGATGAGTTTCTTGAGTTTTATGAAAGTATGTCGGCAATAAATATCGACTAATCGAAATTTTTGATAATGTAAGAATATGTGGTGATCATGAGGATGATCTCGTGGAATGTTAACGGCTTGCGCGCTTCGGCGCGCAAAGGGTTCATCGAATGGTTGCGAGATGAATCGCCGGACATTCTTTGTCTGCAGGAGACGAAGGCGCACCCGGAACAGTTGGAAGATGATCTTCTCGCTCCCTGCGGATACACGTCCTATTGGAACAATCCCGCAAGGCGAGGTTACGCTGGAGTGGCGGTGTTCACGAAAAAAGAGCCCGTTTCTGTTACGCGGGATTTCTCAACCGGAAATTTTGACACAGAAGGCCGCGCCCTTTTTCTGGATTACGGAAATTTCATCCTGATCAACGTGTACTTCCCGAATGGCGGGACGCGCGACGAACGATTGCGCTACAAAATGGAATTCTATGACAGATTCTTGAAACATATTCGCGGCATTAAAAACAGGAATCTGGTGATATGCGGTGATGTGAACACCGCGCATAAAGAGATAGATCTGGCAAGGCCGAAAGAGAACGCTGGAAATACCGGGTTTTTGCCGAGCGAACGGGAATGGATAGATAAACTTATTTCTCACGGGTATGTGGATACTTTCCGGTGTTTTAATAAAGACCCCGGGCAGTATTCCTGGTGGGATTATAAGACGCGCGCGAGAGATAGAAACACAGGATGGCGTATTGATTACTTTTTTGTTAATAAAATATTGAGTGATAATTTGGAAAAAGCATTTATTCTTTCGGAAGTGCAAGGCTCGGATCATTGCCCCGTGGGGATAGAAATCGCTTTATGACATATGAACGGATGCTGAATGCCTGCGAAAATACCACGGCTACTAATATCTGACACACGCAACAATATCTACGATCTGCCTTTTCTTGAAGCTACCGGAATGAAAGGGGGAGAGCATTTTCGCCTTGATCCCTCATGTCTGGTGAAGCTGCCGCGTGATTCCGAACTTTTCATGCTTCCCGAAAGGATGCCGGTCGGGTATGACGGGAAAGAAGAGCGGTATGTTTGTCTGGATCGTAATCCTTTTAAAAAAACAAATGAACCCTGCTTCGCGGTGGCGGCTTTCGTCGCGCCGGGATATACTTCTCTTTTCAGCGCTTCATACAAAGAGAGAAAGTCGGCGGGACTGCTGCCGCTTTTCAGCTATACAGCGGTAACTTTTTACAAAGGCGGCTTCTACGCGGCGGGTCTAAAAGTGGACGCCTGCCGCCGTCAGCAGCTTAAAGGAATGGATGTCAGGCGTGTTAGAAAAAACATTCAGACATTTCGCGGTATATTTCCCCAAAACCGGCTTGTCAGGCATCTTTCGACATGCGCGCTTGTATACGGCTGTCCGGCGGCGAAAAATTTCTTTCTAAAAAGATACGAAGCTCCTCTTCCGGCATCTCCTATTTGCAATGCCACATGTGTGGGATGTATCTCTTACCAGAGTTCGAAAAGTTGTTCCGTGACGCAATCGCGTATAACATTCGTGCCGTCGGGAGAGGAAATAGCCGAAGTGGCGCTTTTTCATATTAAAGAAGTCAGAGATCCGGTCGTAAGTTTCGGACAGGGATGCGAAGGTGAGCCTTTGATGGTTGGTGATGTGCTTGAGAAAGCGATAAGACTCATCAGGCGTTCAACGAAGAAAGGAGTGATCAACCTGAACACCAATGCCAGCAAGCCTGATGTGATCCGTCGGCTTTTTGATGCCGGATTGGATTCGATACGGGTGAGTATGAATTCTGTCCGAGAACCTTTTTATACGTCCTATTACAGGCCGAAAGGGTATGGTTTTAAGGATGTCGTCTCTTCAATAACGGCCGCAAAAAAAGCCGGTGGTTTTATATCCATAAATTATCTGGTGATGCCCGGGTTTACTGATTCACGGTCTGAGGTGGACGCCTTCCTGCGATTTCTCGGCAAAGGGAGCGTAGATATGGTGCAGTGGAGAAATCTCAATTATGATCCCGCGGCATATTTTCGAAAATTGAAAGTAAAAGTCACAAGGGCGGATATGACAGGCATGGATATTTTTGTGAAGCGCGTAGAAGATGAATATCCCGGCATTATGAAGGGGTACTTTAATCCTTCGAAAGGACGGAGGCGCCGAGAAAAAATCCGACATGAAGCGAATGGAAAAAGATATGGATAAAAAGATATTCAGAAAATGGGCCGCGATCTCAGTTGCTGTTCTGGTAATAACAGCCTCGATGGTCACTGAATACAGCCGTCGTCCGGTGGAAGAGAATATCAATATCACGGCCGAGGCGGCCATCATTATTAACGCCGGGAACGGTCAGGTATTGTATGAGAAGAACGCCGATCGCAGGTTACAACCGGCCTCGACAGTAAAAGTCATGACCGCTATAATCGCTATTAAAAATATGCCGCTTGATGAAAAAATAATTCCTACGGAGTCGGTAAAAAGCATAGAGCCTACCAATGCCGGTCTTGAACCCGGCGTCGCGTATAGATTAAAGGATCTCATCGCGGCGATATTGATCAAGTCTGCCAATGACGCGGCAGTGGCGATAGCTGAAGGTGTAGCCGGGAATGAAGATGACTTTGCCCGGCTTATGAATCAAGAGGCTCTTGAATTCGGTATGTTAGATACAAATTTTACAAATGCTTCCGGTTTACCGGCGAAACCTCGCGCGAGGCAGTATACAACGGCCAGAGATCTTTCAAAAATGATGCGCCAGGCGGTTAAGGATAAGTTTATTTTAGAAAAAATGTCGGTTAAAGAAAAGGACATATATGCCGGTGATGGAACAAAGATCCAACTTACTACACATAACAGGTCGCTCGTTTCCGGGGAAAAAGCGTTATGGGGGAAAACAGGGTATACCATAAAGGCAAAACGGACGTTCGCAGGGGTAGATCCGTCTCCGAAACCGAAGATCATCGTAACGTTGCTCAGGTCGAAGACCCTTTGGAAGGATATGGCTTTGCTTAAAAAACATGGGCTTGAAGTTTACGATAGGCGGCGTGGTGTTTTTGATCGTCTTTTGGACTATTTTCGGGATCGATAGCGGAAATAAGATGAGAGTCTCTTCACCCCGTGCTTAAAATAGTGTATAATCGTAGGCACTATGAAGGATAAATTATCTGTTGCTTTTTTGTGGCACATGCATCAGCCCTTATATAAAGATCTTATCACCGGGAGATATCATCTGCCCTGGGTAAGGCTGCACGCGACTCATTCTTATTTGGATATGATCCAGGTTCTTGATGCCTTCCCGCGCGTCAAATGCACTTTTAACATTACCCCTTCATTAATATACCAGCTTCTCGATATATCCGAGAATGAGACAATAGACGACACATATTTGAATTTATCTATAAAAGACAGCTCTATGCTGACAGAAGATGAAAAACTATTCATTTTGAAGAATTTCTTTTCAATCCATCCATTCGGTGTTTCGGGGCTCCCGAGATATCAGGATCTTTTTAAGCGCCGCGGGGAAAAAGTATCAAATGATCCGCTCACCGGAAAGATATCGAAATTCAGTGAATCAGATCTTAGGGATATCCAGGTTCTTTTCAATTTAGCGTGGTGCGGATTCACCTTAAGGGAAAAAGATCCGCTGGTAGGTAAGCTTATAAAGAAAGGTGAAGGATATACCGAAGAAGAAAAAAGAGAACTTCTTAAACGGCAAAAAGAAGTAGTTTCATCCATACTGCCCGCGTATAAAAAAATGCAGGATGAGGGAAAGATAGAGATTTCCACGACACCTTTCTATCATCCTATACTGCCGCTTCTGTTGAATGACGGGTTCAATTATAATGAAGACGCCGCGTGGCATGTAAAAAAAGCCATAGATCTTTACAAAAAGGTTTTTGGCAGGAAACCTGCCGGGATGTGGCCTGCCGAGGGAAGTGTAAGCAGGTCGGCGGCGGAGCTTATGGCGAAACGCGGTATAAAATGGATCGCCTCTGATGAAGGGGTTTTGATGGAATCTTTCAAGGGTAGTTCCGGAACGCGCGAAAATCTTATTTTCAGGCCTTTTAATGTCGGCAATTGGCCTGATAACATATCGATCGTTTTCAGGGATCCCGGGCTATCAAACGCCATCAGTTTTGAATACGCTAATGTTCCCGGCGCGAAAGCGTCACATGATTTTTTTAGAAACATTACCGCGATACAGAGATGGCTCGGAAAGGAATCCTACAAGCACATCGTTTCCGTTATACTTGACGGTGAAAATCCATGGCTTTACTATAAGGACGGCGGAAAAGGTTTTCTTACGGGTGTTTATGGCCGTTTAGAGTCGTCCCCGAATATAGAGGCTGTAACAATTAATGGTTTTTTGAAAAAGAACCGAGAAAGGAAACAAATTAAAAAGCTCGCGAGCGGATCATGGATAAACCATAATTTCCGCAAATGGATCGGTTCACCTCAAAAGGATAAAGCCTGGGAATCGCTCGGAAAAGTGAGAAGAGATCTACTTGATTCCGGCAAATTGCCGGAAGACGCGATGGAGGAATTATATATAGCTGAATCAAGTGACTGGTTCTGGTGGTATGATGAGTTTGGCACGGAACTTAATTTTGTTTTTGATGATCTATTCAGAATGCATTTAAAAAACGCGTACCGTTTATCAGGACGGAAAATACCGGGCTATTTAGATGAACCGATACATGGGACGGGGGTCGATCTCCCCGGACACGCGCCCGGGGAGATGGCGCGCGCAAATTGAACAGAGGAAAATAGGAAAATAGTATGAAAAATGAGCCCTTAAGGGTTCTCTTTGTGACGACAGAAGCCTATCCGTTCGCGAAAACAGGCGGATTAGCCGATGTTTCCGCGAGCTTGCCGAGAGCGTTATTAAAAACAGGCGTTGACATAAGAGTGATTATGCCGCTTTACGGTTCGATTGCCAAAGACGGGCATAAAATAAAAAAGGCAGCCGGTCCTATTCGTCATAAGTTTTCAGGCCGAATATTCGGCTTCGATCTTTTATCTAACTCTGATGACGGGATACTTACCTATTTTATTAAAAATGAGAAATATTTCGCGAGAAGAGGGCTTTATGGTACATCTTTAGGGGATTATCCCGATAATGCTCTCAGATTCGGTTTTTTTTCAAAAGCGGCATTGGCCGCCGCCGAAACACTAAAATTTAAACCTCACATCATACATTGCAATGATTGGCAGACAGCCCTGATACCTTTTTACCTCAATTTTGTTCTTAACAACGATGATTTCTTTAAAGGGATAAAAACACTTTTTACTATTCATAACCTTGCTTATCAAGGCGTGTTCGGTAAGATATTTACGCGTGGCCTCGGAATACCAGCGAAGTTTTTCAATGCCGATCAACTGGAATTCTATAACAAGCTAAATTTTATGAAATCCGGAATAAGCTACGCGGATTCCATCAATACTGTCAGCCGTAAATATGCCGAAGAAATCATGACCCCGGAATATGGCTGCGGATTAGAAGGCCTTCTTGCGGCGCGGGGAGGAGATCTCTCGGGGATACCCAATGGTGTGGATTATAAAGAATGGGATCCGCGAAATGATAAGTTCATAAAAGAAAATTACAGCCCCGCGACTTTAGACAAGAAAAAAGCGTGCAAAAAAGACCTCCTTAAATGCATAGGGCTTGATTTTCCCCAAGATCGTCCTCTCATCGGGTACGTGGGGAGGTTTGCCTATCAAAAAGGAGTTGATATTATCGCCGGCGTAGCTGCTCATATGAGAGAACTTAACGCCGCAATGGTTATATTGGGAAAAGGTGACGCGGAATACAAAAGATTATTGAAGGAAATAGCGCGGAAATATCCGGAGAACATAAGAATCACGCAGGTGCTTGATGAAGAACTTGCGCACAAGATCGAGGCAGGCAGTGATATATTTCTTATGCCGTCTCGATATGAACCTTGCGGACTTAATCAGATGTACAGCATAAGGTACGGCACAATTCCCGTTGTAAGGGCGACCGGTGGCCTTGATGATGTTGTAGTGGATTTTGATGACGATAGGTACAATGGGAACGGTTTTAAATTTATTCCGATAGATTCTGCCGCATGCTTACGATCTGTGAAAAGAGCGATAATGTATTATGAGAACAGTGAAGTATGGCGTAAGCTTATGCTCCAGGCCATGAAGTGCGATTTTTCGTGGGAACATTCTGCTTCGGAGTATGTGAAACTGTATGAGAAAATGACGGAATAGGGGCACGGGTCAAAAAAGGCACAGAGGTACAAAGGCACAGAGGCACAAAGGCACAGAGGCACAGAGGCACAAAGGTACAAAGGCACAAAGGTACAAAGGCACAAAGGCACAGAGGCACAGAGGCACAGAGGCACAAAGGCACAAAGGCACAAAGGCACAGAGGTACAAAGGCACAGAGGCACAAAGGCACAGAGGTACAAAGGCACAAAGGCACAAAGGCACAGAGGCACAAAGGCACAAAGGCACAGAGGCACAAAGGCACAGAGGTACAAAGGCACAGAGGCACAAAGGCACAGAGGCACAGAGGGGCAAAAAAGGCACAGAGAGGCAAGGGGCGAGAAGTGATGGGTGATGAGTGATGGGTGATGAGTGATGGGTGATGAGTGATGGGTGATGGGTGATGGGTGTCGCGATGCGCTGAACGGAGGCGAGAGGCACGAGGCGAGAGGCAAGACGCGAGACGCAAAACGCCAAACGCAATACGATGATATAAAGGAGCTATATGGGAGCCGCGCTTGTAATGGCTATACATTTTCATCAACCTGTCGGGAATTTCGACCAGGTGGTCGAAGGGATATGTGATAGATGCTATGTTCCGTTCATCACTACAATGAAGCAGTATCCGCGTATCAAGATGAGCTTTCATTTCTCCGGTTCCCTTTTAGAATGGATGGAAGCTCACCGTCCGGAAATAATAGACTCAGTTAAAAGTATGGTAAAAACCGGGCAGATCGAGATGATAGGCGGCGCTTTTTACGAACCGATCTTGCCGTCTATCCCGGCAAGAGATGTTTTGTCCCAGATATCATTATTGACTGAATACATATCTAAAAGATTTTCCAAAAAACCAAAAGGCGCGTGGATCGCCGAGCGTGTCTGGGAGCCCGGCTTGCCGTCTCTTTTAAACGATGCCGGTGTGCAATATGTCATATTGGACGATACTCATTTTATGTATGCCGGCATGGGAAAAGAAAAATTGTATGGATATTACACTACCGAAGACAACGGGAAATCCGTCGCGGTTTTTCCAACCGACACGCCTTTAAGATACAGTATACCTTTCAGAATGCCGTTTGAATCTTTGGAATACATGAAAACAGTTGCTTCTAATGCCGGCGATCCTATTTTCATATATGGCGACGACGGTGAAAAATTCGGAGAGTGGCCTGGGACGTATCACTGGGTTTACGAGGAATTTTGGCTTAAAAAGTTTTTTGACGCGCTTACATCCGCCGGAGATTGGCTTAAAACAATGACATTTTCCGAATGTTTGCAAGAGACGCGGCCGTTGGGTCAGGTCTATCTGCCTTCGTCCGCCTATTCGGAGATGTTGGAGTGGGCGCTTCCGTCCCATACACAGGAAAAATATGAGGATATCCTGGAAGAGATCCGGGCAGGAGGACAGGAAGAACGATACAAGCCGTATATACGAGGCGGGTTCTGGAGGAATTTTCTAACAAAATACCCGGAATCCGGGCATATGCACAAAAAGATGCTGTATGTCAGCGATAAACTGAACGATCTAAAAAAGAAACAAAACGGCTCCCCTGATCTGGCAGAAGCATCCCTCGATCTATATCGGGGACAATGCAATTGTGCTTACTGGCATGGCGTATTCGGAGGATTATATCTTTTTCATCTCCGGCGCGCTATTTATCATCATCTTATTAAAAGTGAGACATCCATGGATATAGCTTTGCATGGAGATAGTGAATTTTGTTCCGCGAATGTGCTGGATATTGATGCTGATGGTTTCGACGAAGTAGTGCTTGAGAATAAAAGAATCGCGCTCTATTTTGATCCATCCGACGGTGGCACTTTGCAAGAGATAGATTCTAAGATAGTGTGCCAAAATCTTATGAATGTTCTTACCCGGCGGCATGAAGCTTACCACAGAAGAATTATCAAGAAGATCAGGGAGAATGAGGCAAAGCCTGTCGCGAAATGCGAGACTATACATGACGCGATACAGGTAGTTGATCCCGGCATTGAAGATCACATTGTTTACGATAGATACACAAAATACAGCATGATCGATCATTTTATCAGCGGGGACACCGCGATAGAAGATTTCGCGAGATCCTCCTATCGGGAAGAGGGTGATTTCATAGGAAAACCGTATAGTTTCAACGTAAAGAGGGGCAAGAAACAGGTTAAACTTGTATTGGAAAGAGAAGGGGCCGTGTCAAATTGTCGTGTTCGCTTGAAAAAGGAAATTGTTCTCCGCAAAGAAGGGTCAAAAGCGGTTTTTCGTTATACGTTGACAAATCTTTCAGAAAAGACCCTGGACGTAATGTTCGCCCCGGAATTCAATATCATTATGCCAAACGCTGATTCACCGGAATACAGGGTCATATTGAATAATTCCGATGCTTTCGGAATGAAAGAAAAAACCAATGTTCCCAAGGTTAAAACCATGCTCGTAAAGGGAGAAAATAGATCGGATCTTCTTCGTTTGGACTTTCGAGAATCCTGCCGCCTATGGCATTTTCCCGTTGAAACCGTGTCCCAGTCGGAGACCTCTTATGAACTGAACTATCAGTGTTCCACTTTTCTTCCGGCCTGGCGCGTGAGTATTGAGAAAAAAAAAGAGATGCGCGTCAGCCTGGAATTAGGGCTTATGATATAGGGGGG
>JAHJBY010000058.1 GCA_018813285.1 Candidatus Omnitrophota bacterium | reverse complement strand
TGTTGTGGGTAAACTCAACTGGTTACATGTCGCGTCAAATGCGCAACTGACATATTTTGATATCCATCACAAGCGGGGCAAAGAAGCAATCGATGATATTGACATTCTTCCACGGCTACGCGGATACGCGATTCACGATGGGTTTAAATCGTATTTCAAGTATGGAGGCCTTCATGGCCTTTGCAATGCGCATCATCTCAGGGAATTAACGTATCTGTATGAGCAAGAAAATCAGGACTGGGCTAAACAGATGAAAGGTTGTTTGACGGATATTAAGAAAAGAGTTGATGAAATAAGGTCTTCAGCAAATCAGCTTGACAAAGATGAAATTGAAGAATTTGAGACACTTTATCAGCTGATCCTTGAAGCAGGTTGTTATAAAAACCCTCCGCCGGAGAGCAACTCAAAAGGTAAAAACACTCGTGGGCGACGCAAGAAAACGAAGGCAAGGAATTTATTGGATCGGCTTGACCAGCAAAGAAAAGAAACTCTTGCTTTTATGCATGATTTTGATGTGCCCTTTGATAACAACCAGGCAGAGAGGGATATTAGAACGGTAAAAATACAACAGAAAATATCAGGAACATTCAGAAGTACGCGAGGAGCAAAGAACTTCTGCCGCATTCGCAGTTATATCTCAACCGCGAGAAAAAACCATGCCAATAGCATCGAAGCCATCACCAATGCCCTGAGTGGCAACCCATTCCTTCCAACCATTCACAGTACCTGAGTAGTTACGTTAAAAGATACTTTCTGTTTTGATCAATATCAGGTCCGTCATCAGGAGCAGATCCAAAGACACTGGATTATGTCATTCTTGGCTTGGACGCTTACCTACTTGATCAAACAGAATGGCTATCTCTCTAAGATATTGCAAGAACCTCACCAGACTATTGGCCAGTGCAAACAAGCAGTTGCCTCGCTTATCATCATCGACTCAGCATTTTTACTATCAAAGAACAAAGACATCGCCGCATCTTTGTACAATATCAAATCAAAGCGGTTTATGAAAAAAATGAGAAATTAACAAAGTCCTGTAACTGCTTTAAAAATCAAGTGCCATAACCCCAAACGTTCTATGGATTTATTCAAAACACTTGAGATTCGTATTGGCGTCCAAATGGCGTGCCAGGCAGGATTCGAACCTGCGACCTACTGCTTCGTAGGCAGCCACTCTATCCGCTGAGCTACTGGCACACAACTTTGACTTTTGCCACTTCCCTCGACTCGGTCTCTTTGTTCCCTCGCTCGGGATTAATTCGCGCTTATAGTTTATGTTCGGTCCCCTCCATAAACTATGTGCTCATTAGCTATCCGCTGAGCTACAGGCACGTATGCTGTATCGACGGTTTAGGTTGATTTTCTATTGTATCATATCTATAATATTAGTCAACGAAGAGGAGAACGCGGGAAATATCCCGATTTAGCGATGAACAATACTTTCATTTTCTTCAATACCGGATCAGATGACAATGAACCTGAGGCAGTTGTTTTTCAAAATCCCGTAAAATTTATCACATGTTCAAGCCCTGATGAAGTCGAACAATGTCTCGTTGAGCTTGATGCTGTTTTAGCTGACGGTTTTTTCGCGGCCGGATTTCTCTCGTATGAGCTTGGGCATATTTTTCAAGAGATCCCCCTGAAAAAAAGATCCGATTTCCCTTTGTTCTGTTTCGGCATTTTTGAATCCTTCAAAAAACTCCCCGCCACGCGGCTATTGCAATTGGTCACGCGTCATACTGAAAATCGCGAATTCCATATCACGGACGGCCATTATTCTGTTCCATGTGACGCTTACCGCGACAATATAGCCCGGATAAAGAAACACCTGGAAGACGGAAACTCCTATCAGGTCAACTATACGTTCAAGTATAAGTTCGCGTTCCGTGGTTCACCGGAGGCGCTTTTCCTGGATCTCGTAGCCCGTCAGGAAGTTCCTTACGCGAGTTTTATACAATTAGACCGCTGGGCGCTTCTTTCTTTATCTCCGGAACTTTTTTTTCACCGAAAAAAACAAGAGATAATGGTTCGCCCGATGAAAGGCACAATAGCGCGCGGCAAAACCAGCCTCGAAGACGATCTAAATAGCCGCTATCTGGCCAAGTCGGCGAAAGACCGCGCGGAAAACATTATGATCGTGGATCTTTTGAGGAACGATCTTGGCAGAATATCCACTACGGGTTCGGTCGAGCCTGAGGAGCTTTTTACGATAGAAAAATACGGTACACTGTTCCAAATGACCTCTACCATCCGCGCGAACATAAGAAAGGACGTTACCTGGTATAAATTTTTCCAAAATATATTCCCGTCCGGATCAGTGACCGGTGCGCCGAAAAAACGCACAATGGAGATCATTCAGGATCTCGAAGACGAAGAGCGCGGCATATATACCGGCAGCATGGGTTATATCACTCCGTTCGGCCAGGCCTTGTTCAATGTTGCCATCCGGACCGTTCTCATCGACAAGGATGCCGGAAAGGGCGAACTGGGAATAGGCAGCGGAATAGTTTATGATTCGGACCCAAAAAAAGAATATGATGAATGCCTCCTGAAAGGTTTTTTCCTGACCGGCGCGGACCACGAGGCAAAGTCTGGGCAGGGAACTACACCAAGATTTGATCTGATAGAAACTATGCTCTGGAATAACGGCTCATATTATCTCTCGGATCTTCATTTGGCACGGATGGAACGAAGCGCGGCGTTCTTTTCTTTTCCCTTTAATAAAGGAGAGCTCCTGGCCGCGTTAAAATATAAAGCTCGTTCGTTTGACGCTTCAAAAAAATATCGGATCCGGATCTCACTGGACAAAGACGGGAAGATCAAGATATCCGCGGGAAGCATTAAAAAAGCGCTTCCCGCCCCGGTTAATATCGCATTGTCTGATAAAAGCACGCAAAAAGATAATGTCTTCCTTAGCCATAAAACCACAAACCGGGAACTATATGATAGTGAATTCTCTAAATACAGGAAAAAGGATTGTTTTGACGTCCTGTTCTTTAACGAAGACGGCGAACTGACAGAGGGCGCGATCACAAATGTCATTCTCCGCAAAGATCAGGAATATTTCACTCCACCGATCTCATGCGGCCTTCTCGGGGGCGTCTATCGGGAGCACCTTATGACATGCGGAGAAATCACAATAGAAGAAAAGGTCCTCCGAATGGAAGACCTTAAGAACGCGGACGAGATTCTGTTGATCAATTCTGTTCGAAAAATAGTTCCTGCCGTCCTGGTGGAATAAGAGGCTATTTCTTTCCTCATAAGCTTATTAAAACAACTAAAAATCCCCTGAAAAAAAGACCCGTACTATAAAGTACGAGTCTAATTTCTTCTTCGCCCTACCAGTCTTTCCCTTCTTGGAGAGCGAAGAAGAATGGTGCCAAGGGACGGAATTGAACCGCCGACACAGGGATTTTCAGTCCCCTGCTCTACCAGCTGAGCTACCTTGGCACTTGTCACACAAAACTGTAACAGATTATAGCATATCCATTGATTTCGGCAAGAATTTTTATCGTGGTTCTTCCCCTGTTTGTGAGACCTTATGGGATGGCCCAACAAGTAGAACACCCTTAAGAGTACCCTTCCTCGCCTTCTCTTTACTTCAACAGCTTTACAATGAACCAGATAATCAGGATCGGCAGCAGAATCGGTAGCACCCAGATAAACAACGTTACCGACAGGATCACAATTAAAACGACTGCCAGGGTTGTTATCACAACCGGAAAAAATAACCGCCGCGTACCGGGCGCTTTTCCGGTCCACGCCTCCTGCTCCGCGCCGCCTTCGGCGAACTCCACTTCGATCTCTTTCCCGTCTATTTCTGCCCGGAGTTTTTCTTCCATAATGAGATTAATGCTGTAATTTTATTGTCTCTTTATATATTTCAAAAGAGATGTTCGCTATTTTGCTATTTATGTTTATGTCCTCTCGATCAACGTTTTTGTAATATATAAAATAGTTCTCTATCTGAGAAAACAGCTTGTTCACTAATTCATGCAGTTTTTTCGCGCTTTCCGGGGGAGATTCCGTGGCTTTGTTGTATTCATTCCTCCATAGACTGAGTTTTTGCAGCGCTATCTCGGCTTCTATGTAACCGTCTGAAAATTTCTGAAAAAGCTCATCAATGTATTTTGTCACTTCCGCGGCAACTTCAAGCTGGTACGCTATCTCTTGATCCCTTACCGGCTGTGCCATCGCGAATAGCGAACCCGCCAAAAACGCTAGTACAATAAAGATCAAAAGGCTTTTTTCTTTCATCGTCCTGTTCAACTTTCTTGCCTTAGTTTTTTTCCTTGCGCAACATCCCGATGAACAATATCCACAAAAGCACTATGGTGAAACATCCAGCCCCAAGAACCTGCATAAACCTGAACGCCTGGAGGCAATACAACACAACCGCCGCAAGGCGTATATGAATAAAACTTAACGGGGCAACAAGAACCGCGAAAAATGGCAGGTGAAGAAACGGGGATAGCGTGGTTTTGAACGCTTGATGCGTATAAAGATTTTTCCCTGATGCGGCGAGCCCGCCGGCGAAATAAAAGGTGTCAAAATCATTCGACCCCCAACAAGTCCTCCTGTCGTGGTAACCCCCCAGAAGGATCACACATATCAAAATGGCCGCAATGATCCATAGTGTTTTTTTCCCAACCGTCATATTTTTGCCAGCTTTCGGTAATCAATGCTCTCGGCATAATCTATCAGCGCTTGTTTCTTAACGCTATCACCGGCCACGGTAACTAAAATGCGGTCAGCAACTACAACGTTGATCTCCCCTGTCTCGCGCTCGGGAGTGTATTTGATGATCGCCTTCTGGCCTTTTACTTGCTCCAGCTCCCCGCCGCCCGCGGTAATGAACATCGGATTCGTGAACATCATCATCACACCGCGTAACATAGGGGCATCGGCGACTATCTTGACATTGACCAGGGATGCTTCTTTGCTGTACTGCCGTTCGGCGATGATCCCACCGCCTAACATTATGGAACCGATGGTCTGGAACGATGAATCATCCGCCGTCCAACCTTCCAGCGCTTCAGGTAGAAAAGATTTCAACTTATCGCCTTTCTTCTGCCGTATCTGCTGCTGCGCGTAATCCAGATTTTCCGCGGCCGAGGCATATTCACCGTTCTTATACTCTGTGAGCGCGGTTTTTATTGTATCAGTAACCTCATCAGCGATCGCCGGCTCCACTAAAAACCATAGCATTGCCGCCACGCATAAAAGAATGACCGCCGATATCCGGCTTTTACCTGTTCTCATCTTCTCCCTCCCCTGCTACTCACCAATGATGTCTTTTATGTTCTGGATCAATTCGGCCGGCTCAAACGGTTTACACATGTACCCATCCACCCCGATCGTTTCCGCTTCATCTCGCACCATTTTCTCGGTTGAGGCCGTTATGACAAGAACGGGAGTCACCTTATTAGCCCCGCCTTGCCTTGCTTCCTTAAGAATAGAGAACCCGCCCCCACCCGGGATCGCAAGATCCAGAATGACCAGATCGGCTGTTTCTTTTTGCACCAATTCCAGACCTGTGGCAGTGTCGTACGCGGCAATTATTAAATATCCGAGTTTTTCCAAAAGCCTCTTCATTCCCTCCACCAGCTCTACTTCATCTTCCACCATCAGGATCTTTTTACGTTGTTTTTCCGCCATCTTCCGTCTCCTATGCTTTTTTGGGATCGAACGGCAAAAGAACCGTCAGTTTGGTTCCCTTACCGAGTTGACTTTCTGCCCATATTTTTCCGCCGTGAAGCTCAACGATATTCTTTGATATCGCCAGGCCAAGACCTATTCCTTCCTTTTTAGACCCGAGCCTTTCAAATTTATCGAATATTTTACCGATTTTATCTTCAGGGATACCCGCGCCGTTATCTTCGCACTCGATCTTTACACCGGCCGCGTCTTTAATAACTCGAAAATTTATCCTTCCGTTTTCCGGGGTGTATTTTATGGCGTTGTTTAATAGATTGTTCATTACCTGCAATATCTTGTCTTCATCGCACCGGATCGTTCGGACGTCCTTCTCAATGTTTGTAGAAAGCTTTATGCCGTTTTTATCAAGAAGTATCTCATTCTCACGAACAAGGTTATTGATCATATCGGCGGTGTCATGTTCTTTGATATCGGCGGTTATCATGCCCGATTCTATCTTGTACAGGTTTAAAAGATCGTCCGCGAGCCTACTGATGCGCTTTGTCGTATTGTAACATGTCTCCAGTATCTTTTTCTGTTCTCCGGTCACTTCCCCCGCCTGGCCCTCGCCGATAGTGAACAGGTTCGTTCTTAAAATTGCCAGCGGGTTCCTTATTTCGTGTGACACTGACGATACGAACAGGGTTTTCAATTCGTTACTTTTCTTGACCTGCACCGCGTAAGATATGATTTTGTCCAGGATGCGCGTTATTCTGCGATATCCCACGTAATACCC
>JAHJBY010000138.1 GCA_018813285.1 Candidatus Omnitrophota bacterium | reverse complement strand
TTTCCTTTCCCTTCTCCGGTGAAGACAGCAATCATATGGATTTAGTTAGATTTATAGTATTGACTATATCAGAACGTATTAATGTTCTCAATCGTTGTATTGCTTTAATATTTTGTGAATACAGAATATTGTGTTTAATAGAGTTACAATATATTTTCTTTTTCAAAAGAAACACCTGCCTGTGCAGGCAAGTGCTTCTTTTCTAAAAAGATGATTGTATATTTCCTATAAACTCTAATATATGTATGTTTTATCCTCTGTTTGCAAATAAAGTATAATGTTGGGAATCAATAATAAATCGTGAATAAGTTGGGATAGATATTACGAATTTGGGTGTGTTAAAGTAATGTAGTTAAACTATTACAAAACACACCCATGAGACATGGTACACAAACTCGAGCAAAATATCTACTACCATATAGATGGCAGTGGAAATCAATCTTTAAAATACCACCAAAAAGTCTAAGTAAGAAGGCTGTAATGAGGTTAAAATGGATAGATTACATCATAAGTGGCAATAGCGTACTAAAGACTGGTAGACACTTCGATATACCCGAACCAACAGTAAGATATTGGTATAAACGATTTAAGCCTCATGATCTCACAAGTTTAGAAGATAAATCAAAGGCTCCCGTCAGTCCTAGACGAACTCCCGTGACTTTGGAAGAAGCACAAAAAGTAATAGACCTTCGTACAGATAAAAGATATCAGAGCTGGGGGAAACTAAAGATACAGAAACTTTTGGAAAGAAAAAACATATATGTAGGACAAAGCAGGATACAGAAGATCATAAACGATGCAGGGTTAAAAAGGATACCTGCTGCAAAGAAAAAGTATTACAGACGAAAGAACAAACGACATATGTATGCAGTACCAAAAGAAATACTTGGACAACCAGGAGGACTTGTATACGTAGATGTAAAGCATTTGTATCTACCGGGAGGACAGAAGGTATACCAATTTACAGTGATAGATCACGCAACAAGGTTAATGAGGATAAAGCTGTTTAGTGGAATAACATCACGAGGTGGGAAAATGTTTTTAGATTATGTTACTAAGAAGTATCCATTTAAAAAAATCCAATACTTAGGAAGTGATAATGGAAGCGAATTCTTAGGAGAGTTGGACCAAGAATTAGGAAGCAGAAAAATCAAGCATGCATTTTCTTCTCCTGGATGTCCTAAGCAGAATCCATTTGTAGAAAGAGTCATAAGGACAGTAATCGATGAAGTGTACTATTTTGAAGGATTAGAGATCAGCATGAAAAAACAGCAAGAACGATTAGATGATTTCGTTAAAGTATACAATGAAGAAAGACCTCATCATAGTCTAGATTTGAAAACACCAATGGAACAATATATGATGTTACTTGATAACCACCCGAATTCGTAACATGTACCCAACCTATACATTGACCTCATCGGGTAGATAATGCCCAGGAGAGAAAATAGGGTTTGACTCGGCTGAAGTGATTGTATCATAAAATAAAATAGGAAACTTGTAGAAACATTTCTTCATCTGGTACCCATACTCACAAGCAATCTTTTCTGGTGTTTTCTTGTACTTCAAGCTCTTCCTGACTGTATTCCAATTAAACATAAAATTAGCCATCTTCTTTGAGAACGAGTTCAACCTCCTAATGGATATTCGATCGTAACTCTCGTACTCAACTCTTCCATGAAATGATTCCACATGTGAATTGAAACGAGGTCTTCTAATAGGGATAGTTCTAAATGTCGCATTAAACTTGTCTTCAATGACCTTCTCTATCTCGTATCTGTCCTTCTTGTCTATGTTACCTAAAAATTCAGATCCATTATCAGATTGTATTGTAACGTAATGAGTATCGAGTCCATGAAGCTGCATATGATAAAGTGATAACGCAATGAATGAGCATGAATCCTTTACAGACCTTTCTCTTAGGCCATATCCAATGAAAGTAGTTCCTGTCGCCATATCTCTTAAAGTATACTCATACTTAGGTACTATTCCCTGATATATCGGTCCTACAAGGTTCGGAATATCTGTAAGGTACTTTGTATCAAGTTGCCACTTTTCAAAGGCTTTTAACTTCTTCCTATGTTTTCTAACTAATAGGCTCTTTTTGTATCTACGTTTTCTTTTGTTGACTAAATTATGATCATTAAGAATACGATAGATAGTGGAGGTTGAATGATCGAATGGACCGTTTAGTTTAATCATATCTGGACCATAACCATGTTTCTTGTGATAAGCTACAATAGCATCTTCGACGTTCTTCTCTAGTTTATGAGGGTAGCTGTGTGGAGCCTTCTTAGATTCGTAATCCAAGTTCTCATCTATTAGTAGCTTTCTAATCGTTTTCCGTGAGCACATCAATGAGTCTGCGGCCATCGAGATAGTCATTTGTTGAGAAAGGATCCATTGTTTTAGTTGCCTCCTCGCTACTTCTTTGTTGGTAGCGTTTTTTATGTAATTTTTGTAAGATATGATTGGAGTCATGGTTGAGACATTGGTAATGTAAAGTATTACCCAATTCTCTCACCTGGCTCCATTCCTTTGCAAGTCTTAGGTGGGTAATATCTTCCCGATGAGTACATGGGGTTTATTGAAAAGGCTGGCCAATAGTATATAATGTTTTAAATATTTAGTTTGTAGAAACAATGAGTGAAAAGAAAATTCTTATAGCTGAAGATGAAGAATTTCTTCGGTCTATCATAAAGTCGAAGCTGACAAAGGCGGGCTATGAGGTTCTTGAAGCCTCGGATGGTGAAGCAGCGCTCAAAAGTATTCGGGATGAGGGACCGAGTCTTGTGCTTCTTGATCTTATGATGCCTAAGATGAATGGTTATGATGTTCTCAAGAAAATACAGGAGGATCCCGCGCTTTCGAAAGTTCCGGTTATCATACTTTCAAATCTCGGACAATTGAATGATATCGAGAAAGGGAAAAAGCTTGGCGCAGTAGATTATATAGTTAAAAGCAATGTTTCGATAAATGAGGTACTCAAAAAAGTAGAGGAGACATTAAAAAAATAGCATTACATGAGATTTACAAATAGAGAACTAAAAGAACTAATTGAAGACGGAGGAGTTATAGAGTCCAGTGTTCTAAACTCATTGTTTAAAGAGGCTGAGAAAAAGTCTATAGATCTCAGAGATTATCTCCTAGAGAAAAATCTTCTGACAGATGAACAGATTGGTCAGCTTGTTGCCTCTAAACTGAATGTGCCGTTTACAACACTCCAGAAAAAATCTATAGAAGAAAGGGTCTTAAACATTATCCCAAAAATCCTTGCCCAAAAACAAAAAGCGATAGCTTTTGAAGAAGATAAGTATAATCTGAAAGTAGCATCCCCGAATCCTCTAAATATGAAGTTTTTCCACGTACTTCAGAAGAAAACGGGAAAAGATGTGGTTGCTTATTATATTACCGATAAAGATTTCA
>JAHJBY010000057.1 GCA_018813285.1 Candidatus Omnitrophota bacterium | reverse complement strand
GTGTGAGCACGATTGGGTTAGATGAGAAAAAGATCAAGAAATATGTGCAATACCAAGAAGAACAGGAACGACAGGAAGAATTTCAGCAGAAGGAATTCGGCTTTTAGCCGAGATCTTCAGGCCACCGCCTCTGGCGGTGGTGTTTGACTATTTGATTTAGGTCCGGGTTTTTGTTTTTGCAGCATTCTTCCTGTAAGTTTTTCAAGTTCATTAATGAAATTCTGATCCCCCAAGGGTCTTCCCGTGCGCGCATGTTTTCGGAATATTTCGATAGCAACTTCATCATCATCTTTCGCTAAGTATGATGCCCAATTGTCTATTTTTGAGACCATAAAATTATTCGAAAGCAAAACATCCTTTTCTTTTAGAACATGGCTTCTTGCGCTTGACCAAGGGTAATCCTCGGCTTTATCTGTTAAAGCAGCTCTGACCGGATTGAGCTCAATATAACGCATAGCAGCACAGAGATACTTTTCATCCAGGGGATAGGAGATAAATCGACCTTGCCATAAATAACCCCGCCATTTTTTTCGAAAATTGATCATTCTGGTATATCTTCTGTGTGTTTCACCGATGCCTCTTGCAAGGCCATCCTCGTCTTTTGGCAACGCGATCAAATGCACATGGTTGTCCATTAAACAGTACGCCCAGATTTCGATGTTCCATTTTTTTATCTGTTCCGCCAAAAAAGCGATATAAGCTTCTTTATCTTGATCGTTAAAAAACACATTTTGACGGCGATTACCCCGTTGTATGATGTGATGAGGGTAGTCGGGGATAACAACGCGTGCTATTCTTGCCATAGTTTCCTCCCGTGGGATTAATAGTGCTTACACTTTGAGAGACACCAAAAAGAGGCAAATTCTTTCACTTTTTTTTATAATTAAGTATTGTGTCCCCGGAATTCTGTGCGAAGTATTGTGTCCCCGGAATTCTGCGAAGTATTGTGTCCCCGGAATTCCTGTCCCCGGAATTCCTGCCCGGAATTCCTGCGGAATTCTGTCTCGCCTCTAACCTTCGTTCAGCGCATCGCGTCATCCGTTACCAATAAGTCGAGTACTGCCCCGGCGTTTCTGTAGTTAATAATTCTACTATGGCGTATGTAAGGTCCATATGATATAATTCCGTGGGGGAAATTATGCTGCGGACTATTTTAAAAGAGCTGAAGCATCACGCGCCGTTCACTATTCTTGGTGCTTTAAGCGGTATCCTGATCATGGTTATCTTCCGCAACATATCTCAGAAAACCGCGTATACTCTTTTCTATGTGTTTCATCCTTTCCACGTTTTCTTGAGCGCGCTTGTTACAGCCTCACTTTACAGCCTTTACAACAGGACCAATGCCGGGATCCGGAAATACAGCATATTAGCCATTCTTCTGATAGGATTTGCCGGTTCGATCGGTATAGCCACCTTAAGTGATTCACTCATTCCGTATATCGGAGAGACACTCTTAAAAATGCCGCACAGGGAAGCACATATCGGCTTTATTGAAAAATGGTGGCTTGTAACCCCCCTGGCATTTGCCGGGATTCTAATCGCGTATTTCAAACCGGCCACGAAATTTCCGCATGCCGGCCATGTTTTCATAAGCACCTGGGCCTCTCTTTTTCACGTTCTTATGGCGGAGCGCTCGATCATAGGATTGTTCACCTACGCGATGATCTTTCTTTTTCTGTTTATCGCCGTATGGGTTCCATGTTGCCTCAGCGATATTGTTTTCCCCCTCCTTTTTGTGAAAAAAAGAGGCCTCATGCAAAACGAATAACGCCGGACACATTACGCACGACGAGATGTCGTTTCGCGTCTCGCGTTTCGCGTCTTGCGTTAATGCAAAACGAATAACGCCGGACACATTACGCAGGACGAGATGTCGTTTCGCGTTTCTCCCCAACCGAGCCGCAAAGTGTGCTACAATTAGCGCATGAAGAAAGATGTTATCTACATACGCGGCGCTAAAGAGCATAATCTCAAGAACATCGATGTAAAGATCCCCCGGAACGCGCTAACCGTTGTTACCGGTCTTTCCGGGTCCGGTAAGTCATCCCTGGCTTTTGATACCATATATGCCGAAGGGCAGAGGCGTTACGTAGAGTCTTTATCCAGCTACGCTCGTCAGTTTCTTGAACAGCTCCAAAAGCCGCGTGTCGAACATATCGAAGGGCTTTCCCCGACGATAAGCATAGAACAAAGGACCAGCGGAAAAAACCCGCGTTCCACCGTCGGGACACAGACAGAGATCTACGATTACCTTCGTGTTCTTTTTGCCCGCGTCGGTGTCCAGCATTGTCCGAAATGCGGCCGGGAAATATCCGGGCAAAGCTCTCAACAAATGGTCGATCGGATACTATCTTTTCCGGCAAACACAAAACTAATGATACTTGCGCCTGTCATAAAGGGCCGCAAGGGTGAGCATATAGAAGTGATGAGGGATATTCGTAAGAACGGTCTCATACGGATCCGCCTTGATGGGGAGATAGTCGATATCGGGGACAGCCTCCCGGATCTCGACAAAAAGATTAAACATACGATCGAGGCGGTTGTCGACAGGCTGGTCATCCGCGGCGGTATTCGCTCCAGACTTTCCGATTCCGTTGAGACGGCCTTGCGACTTGGTTCCGGTGTGATCATAGCCGCTGTTCCGGGCGATGGTAAAACACCGGATAAGGACACGCTTTTTTCCGAGCATAATGCCTGTACGGCATGCGGTATAAGTTTCGAGAAACTCGCCCCGCGGAATTTTTCATTCAATACACCATATGGTGCCTGTCCCACATGCAACGGCCTCGGCAACAAGCAGGAGATAGATCCGGAATTGGTGGTTCCTGATAAGTCGGAATCGGTTTTGCGAGCCGTTCGGCCATGGAAAAAAGGAGGGAAGGGCCTGATTCTTCATTACCGCCGGCAGATAAGGCGCATGGCGAGATATAACGATATCGATTGCGAGGTCCCGTTCGAAACACTTACGGATGCCGAACAGCGTATGTTTCTGTATGGCGACGGCCAGTCGGGGTTTGAGGGCGTTATCCCGAATCTGGAAAGACGTTTTCACCGGACGGATAGCGATTACATCAAAGAGATGATAGGCGGTTTTATGTCCATGCAGCCATGTCCGGATTGCAAAGGAGGGCGCCTGCGCCCCGAATCCCTTTCGGTGTTCGTGGGCGGCAAGAATATAAACGAGATATCCGCGGTGTCAATAAGTGACGCCGGGAAATATTTTCGGAGTTTAAAACTTGGAGAAATGGAGCAAAAAATAGCGGAGGAGATCCTTAAAGAGATAAACGCGCGGTTAGATTTTCTTAAGAACGTGGGATTGGATTATCTGACGCTTGATAGAAAGAGCAATACGCTTTCAGGGGGAGAAGACCAGAGGATCCGCCTCGCGACGCAGATAGGGGCAGGGTTGGTAGGTGTGCTTTATGTGCTGGACGAACCGAGCATCGGGCTGCATCAGAAAGACAATAACAAACTTTTAGACACGCTAAAAGCCTTGCGGGATCTCGGTAATACCCTTATCGTTGTAGAACACGACGAGGCCACGATCCGGATGGCGGACTATATCCTCGATCTTGGCCCCGGGGCCGGAGAACACGGGGGCGAAGTGGTCGCTTCCGGAACACTTGAAGACATACTCGCAAGCGAGCGATCCATCACCGGGAAATATTTGAGAGGGGACATTGTGATCGATATTCCGGACGCGAGGCGCTCGGCGCGGCCGGGAAAATATCTGGAAGTTATCGGCGCCCGGGAGCACAACCTGAAGGACATCGATGTCAAGATACCGCTGGGTGTTTTTAACTGCGTGACAGGTGTCTCCGGCTCCGGCAAAAGCACGCTTATCGATGACATATTATACAGGGCGTTGGCGAAGAAATTATACAGGGCCAAAGAAAAACCGGGTATGCATAAACGTATTAACGGCGCGCGGCACATAGATAAAGTCATTGTTATAGATCAGTCTCCCATTGGCCGGACACCCCGGTCAAATCCGGCTACATACACAGGCGCGTTCAGTCACATACGGAAATTATTCAGTTCGCTTCCCGAGTCGCGGTTGCGGGGGTACATGCCGGGCAGGTTCAGTTTTAATGTCAAGGGCGGCCGTTGCGAGGCATGCGGCGGCGACGGGATGAAAAAGATCGAGATGCATTTCCTTCCGGACGTGTATGTAAAGTGCCAGGTTTGCGGCGGCAAACGTTTTAACGACCAAACGCTGGAGGTCAGATATAAGGGGTGGAATATTTCCGAGGTTTTGGAGATGAGCGTGGAAGAAGCGCTTAAAGTATTTGAGAATATCCCGCCGATCAGAAGTAAACTTCAGACATTGTTAGACGTAGGACTGACGTACATACGGCTGGGGCAGCAAGCCACGACCCTGTCCGGAGGCGAAGCCCAGCGGGTTAAGCTGGCGTCGGAATTGTCGAAGAGGGCCACGGGAAAGACTTTATACATGCTTGATGAGCCCACGACAGGGCTTCACTTCGCGGATATTCACAAATTGTTGGATGTGCTGCACCGGCTGGTATCTACCGGCAATACGGTTCTGGTGATAGAACATAATCTCGATGTTATCAGATCATCCGATCACGTAATAGACCTTGGTCCGGAAGGCGGAGATGAAGGGGGGGGAGTAGTCGCGAGCGGGACCCCCGAAGAGATCGCCGCCAGCCGAAGATCTTATACCGGCCAGTATCTGAAAAAAGTTCTGCCCAGGCGGTAGGGGCGGGGTCACCCCGCCCTGATCAGGTTGCAGGGCGCGGAAACCGCGCCCCTACCTCCATAAGATTTTTCGCCCCTACACCTGCGCCATGTCGTTTCGCGTTCGTTAATGCACAACGCATAACGCCGGACGCCATGTCGTTTCGCGTTTGCCTCGTGCCCCTTGACCCGGTCACAATTGTCTGTTAGGATACTGGCATGAGAAGCTCCGCAGTGTTAGCATTGTTAGTTCTGTATCTGACAGTCGTCTCCGGAACCGCCGTTTCGGAAGATTTTCAGTCTCAGGTGGATTTCGCGCGCAAGGCCATTAGGGACGGTTTTCTTGACCTGGCGGAGAACAAACTGAATTTGGTGATATGCGCCGACGCTCCCCGCAGGATCGAAGCAGAAGCACATCTCCTTCTTGGCAGGGTATTTTACGAGAAAGCTCTTTCACATAGGGCGATCCAGGAATTCGATTTCGTTTTGAAACATTTTGGGGATACCGATCTTGCCGATATGGCCACTTACTGGGTCGCCGAAGTTTATTTTAAAGAAGGGAACTATGAGCAGGCTATAGCCGTCTATCAGACGATATTGGATAATTACCCCGCAAGCAAATATGTTCCGTACGCGTACTACTCACAGGCCTGGTGTTACGAAAAACTTGGAGAATACGAGGCGGCGGTTGATGTTTTTCGTGAACTGGCGGACAATTATCCAAGCGATGAGTTGGCGATAAAAAGCCGGTACAAAATCGCGGAGATCCTTCACCGGCGAGGACGCTATAACGACGCTATTTCCGAGGTCACTGTCTTTATCGCGAAATATCCGGTGAATGAAAGAATATTTGACGCGTATTACTTTCTCGGGGATAGTCGTTACCGCACCGGTGATTTCAGCGGTGCCGTTGCCGATTTAACGCGGGCTTTACAGGCGGGGGCGCGAAGGCCGTGGAAGGATGTTGCCACATATGAAATGGCCCTTTCCTACGGGAAAATGTCCAAAATGGCCGAAAGCGAAGAATGGTTGGAGAAAGTCGCGGAAGGAAATGCTGCCCCTGAGTTGCTGAGCGCCGCGCGGATGGGGATAGCCGCGATTTGCAACGGGGACGGCCGACGGGAAAAAGCCCTCGAAATGTATAAAGAGATCACCGAAAATACACCCGCGAATAAATGGACAGATGACGCGTACTATTGGCTGGGAGAGAGCCTCTATGAAGACGGCATGGCCGCCGAATCCGCGGACGCGTATCTATCGCTGCTAAATAAATATCCGGACAGCCAATTCGCCGGAAACGCGCGCTACAACCTGGCGTGGGCTTATTTGAACCGCGGTGAAGACGAGAAAGCGCTCGAAGAATTTCATAAGACTGTTGCTGTGTCCGATGATCCTGAAATAGTGGTCAGCGCGCTTTGCGCGATAGGTGATACCATTGAGGGACAAGGCAAGGACGATCGTGCTATAGGCCTATACGACAGGGTTCTCCGGGATTATCCGAACAGCTCTCTGGCGAATTACGCGCAGTATCAGGTAGGGTACATATTGGAGAAAATGGGCAGACGAGACGCGGCAATACTCGCGTTTCGTTCTCTAGAGATCAATTTTCCGAATTCACATTTAAGGGACAAGACTCTTTATCAGCTGGGGCTTTTGTATGCCGGCAAAGGAGATTATAAGAGTTCCGCTGCCGAGTATGACAGGATATTGAAGGAGTTTCCGGAGAGCAGCCTGTGTGATGACGCCATGCTGCAGAAGGCCGATTCTTTCTATAACGGCGGGGAATACGCCGCGGCGGCGAAAATTTATAAAAAGATAATCAAAACCGCCGGTAATGAAGATATTGTTCTGAAAGCTAAATACCATCTGGGGTGGGCTTACTACAAAACCGCGAGAGAGCCTCGCGCGCTGAAGATCTTTCAGGAAATAATGAACAAGGATGAACTAAGTGTCTTTACGCCGGGAATAAAACTTTGGTTCGGAGAGTATTATTACAACCACGGTGAATTCGAGAAAGCGAGGGAATATCTGAAAGATGTGATAGATAATTACCCGGACAGCGAATTTGTCCCCGACGCGATGTATTGGCTCGGATGGGTTTTTTGTGACAAAGGCATGACCGATGAGAGTATCGATCAGTTCCGAAAAATAGACGCGATTTATCCGAAAAGCAAATGGGCTCCGCAGGCGATGCTTACTACCGGGGATATTTTTAAAAAACGCGGTGAATTTCCCGAAGCGATAAAACAGTACAATATGTTGCTACACAAATATCCCGAAAGCGGTATTACGAATATCGCGAACAATCGGATAGGGACGATATTAAAAAGCCAGGGCAAGTATGACCTGGCGATAGAACATTTCAGGATTGCCCTGACGGGAGAGAACACTAAAATGAACGCGCAGGTGCAATTTGATATCGCGGAATGTTTTGAACAACAGGGCATGCTGGACGAAGCCGTGGAAGAGTATCTCAAAGTGGAATATAAATATCCTCGAGGCGCTTTTTGGGTGATAAGGTCACATCTGAAATGCGCTCGAATATTAGAGGAACAGGGTAAAATGGACAGGGCGGTAGGTCTATATGAAAAACTTACCAAAGGCGCGGGCAAAGAGGCCGAGTATGCGCGTGAAAGATTAAAATGGACTAGAAAGGGAGGATAAAAAATGTGGGAAATGATAATTAAAGGCGGCCCGTTGATGTTCCTGATCATACTTTGTTCGGTGGTTGCGTTCGCGGTAGTTCTGGAAAGGTTGTGGCATTTGCACCGCGCTCGGATAGATACTAGAGGGTTCATGGAGACGATCGCGGGAATTTTAAAAAGAAACAAAATACTGGATGCGATAGATATGTGCAATGTTACTCCGGGGCCGATAGCGCATATTCTTAAAGCCGGTATTTTGAAGCATGATAGGTCACGGCTTGAGATCAAAGAGGCTATCGAGGATGCGGGTTTGCATGAGGTTCCGCGTTTAGAAAAAAATCTTGGAGTTCTCGCGACGATAGCGCACATTACGCCGCTTCTGGGGCTTTTAGGTACGGTTACGGGTATGGTAAAGGCTTTTCAGGTGATAGAGCAAAAAGCCACCGCGTTGGTTCCTGTCAACCCGGGAGATCTGGCCGGAGGCATATGGGAGGCGCTGATCACCACTGTGGCGGGGTTGGCGGTGGCCATACCAACGTACGTGGCTTATAATTTTTTAGTTAGCAAAGCAGACGGTTTTGTTCTCGAAATGGAGAAGAGTGCGACTGATCTGGTTAATATTCTCGGATCAAAAAGGGACGAAGATGAAGTTTAAGAGGACAATAGAGATAGAGAGGGGGCATCTGGACATAGCGCCACTGATAGATGTCATATTTCTGCTTCTCATATTTTTTATGCTTACTTCCAGCTTTATTTTTCAACCTGGTATCAGGGTGAATCTACCGAAAGCGGTGACAAGCGAGGTCCTTCACAGGGAACTTCTTGTTATTGTGGTGACCGCGGGCAACGAGGTATATGTCAACGAAAGGCCCGTTGATAACGAGGAGCTTTTTTCACGCATTTCGCTTGCGGCTCGGGAAAACCAGCCGCTTTTAATAAAGGCGGACAAAAAAGCCAACCTCGGTAAAGTGATCGAGATCTGGGACCTCTGTCGTCAGGTGGAAGTAAAACAGGTGAATATAGCGACGACCCAATGAGCAGAAATTTCAGGATAGCCTTACTTGTTTCCCTGGGGATACATATTTTTTGCATGTCGGCCGTTGTGATAATCAATCCGGCGGCCCGTGAAAAAATGAAGCCTTATTCACGTGTGGATTTTCTTGGTCCGCTGTTAAGGAAAACGGCGTTTGATATCATGCTTGAAAACGCCAATCCCGTTGTTTCGACTACATACAGACACACAATGTCAGATCCCTGGCCGGGGCACCTTCGTGCCGAGGCTCCGGAAAGGCGCATGTCGCTTGTGGATAAGTTTTCAAATTATTTTACGAATAATGGAACGGATCCGGTGGTCACCGGTTTTTTATACGATATTAAAAGCACCCCTGATTTTTTATTAACGGCTAAAAGAGAGACGCGTCCTCGGAAGCATGGTTTAGAGGAAACGCGAAGGGAAGCGATCTACAAACCTGAGGCGCCGGTTCTTATTCCGGGCCGTGACGGCAAAGATGATGTATTTCACATAAGGGTCAGAGCTTTGGTATCCGTGGAGGGAACTGTAAAAAGGGTCGAACCTGTTACGACTACGGGATATCCGGAGATCGACTTTATTGCTGCTAAATTTGTTAGCGGATGGATCTTTAATGAGAGTGAAGGCCCCGGAAGGGACGAATGGGAAGAAGTTGATGTTGTCTTAAAGGCCGGAGGAAGAGAGGAATGATAAAACTTGATATGTCCACGGCGCTTTTTCTATACCTGTTTTTTTCGGTATTTCTCGTCTTCCTGGCGTGGATATTCATGAATTTTGGGACTAAACAGAAAACATTCAGTTCCGAAGAAAAATATATATGGCATTGTTCTATATGCGGTCATACTTACATTGATAGCCGGCATGATGAAATATCGCAATGTCCCAGGTGCGGTAGTTATATAGAAAAAATTAGCCCTTAAGCCTGTGATACTGTATAATATATGTGCGATTCCGTGTATACAAAGGTGTTATGCGCGCTTTGAAACGCGCAAGGAGTTTAAAGATGATCACTAAAATCGGTCTTGTTGCGGGTGATGTATTGAACTATCTTGACGGCCATGGCGGAGTCGACCAGATCGAAAATATCGTTGCCGGTGTTGAAAAAGAGGACGACATAGTGTTTATGAGCATCGGTTGGTTGGCGCGAGAAGGCCTTGTAGTTCTGGAAAGGAAAGACGGGGGATATACAGTTGAACTTTCCAGGATCGAGTAACGGTAGGGTCGTTTGTAGAAAGTTGCGCTTCCAGGCGCGCGAAAGATCAAAAATAACAATGTGGGGCTGTAGCTCAGCTGGAAGAGCGCCTGGTTCGCAATCAGGAGGTCAGGGGTTCGAACCCCCTCTGCTCCACCACTCTTTAAGGGTTCGAAGGGAGCCGTGGAGCCCATGCCGCAAGGCGTGGGCTTCTCAGTTTCGAACGTATCGGAGGAAATATGGAGAGCGTAGCAGGCCATTTCACGGACATAACGTTTATCTCTTTCATTGTGGTTTTTTTTGGAGGTGTTGTGACGTCGTTCACGCCCTGCGCTTACCCGTTGATACCGATAATAGCCGCTGTAGTTGGTTCCTCGGGTGATGAGTCAAAACTCAAGAATTTTACGCTGTCGTTATGTTATGTGCTCGGCATGGCTGTCACATTCTCGATACTCGGCATTATTGCCGCTTTGACCGGAAGGTTTTTTGGACAGGTCCAGTCAAGCCCTGTAACGCATTTGGTTGTCGGTGGTGTCATAATAATATTCGCGCTGTCACTTTTGGACGTTATACACCTTCCGATTTTTTTACTGAACAGAATGGGCTCCGGAAAGGCGGTCAAAGGCGGAGCGATGTTCCCGGCATTTTTCATGGGGATCACTTCCGGACTTATTGCCGCTCCATGCGCTACGGCGGTACTTGGGGCAGTTCTAGCATATGCGGCGTCGACACAGAATGCCATTTTGGGTTTCTCGCTTCTTTTTACCTTTGCCATTGGCCTGGGAACCCTATTGATCATAATCGGCACATTTACCGGTGTGCTGGCGGCGATGCCTCGATCGTCCGGATGGATGAAGATCGTAGAAAAGGCCATGGCTTTCGCGATGATCGCGCTTGGATGTTATTTTATATTCAAGGCAGGGGTTTTAAGTGTTTGAACCGCGCTTATAAAAAAAGGGGTGACGGATGAAAACTAACGGGCACATTGGCGCTTTTAGCGTTTTATTGTTGTGTACAGTGTTTTTGCTAAGCGCGTGTTCTGATGTCGGAGGACAAGCTGTCGTTGGAGGGAAAGCACCGGATTTTACGCTGAAAACGATTACCGGAAGCACTATCGATCTGGCAGGCACGCTAAAAACAAAGCCCGCCGTTCTGGTTTTTTGGGCAACCTGGTGCCCCGCCTGTGTAAGGGAGATCCCCGATGTAGAAAAGTATTATAGGGCAAAAGGATTTGAAGTAGCTGTTATCGGCATCAACATACAGGAGAGCCAGAAAAAAGTCGCCGATTTCGCGGCGAAAAAGGGCATAACATACCCGGTGGCTCTGGATATATCCGGTGAAGTAGCGAGAGCTTACGGCGTGAGAGGGATACCTTCGGTAATTGCTATTGATAAAAATGGGGATATTTTGTACTACGGTCACGATATAGTGGAAATGTCCGGAAGAGTTGATCTCAAATAGGATACGATCCCAAGGGAGAATATGTCAACAAGACAAGTTTACATGGACAACAACGCTACTACGCCTCTGCATCCGGAGGTGAAGAAAGCCATAATTGAAGGTATTGATATTTTCGGCAACGCGTCCAGTTTGCACAGTTTTGGCAGACGTGCCAGAAAACATATCGAAAAAGCGCGCAAAACGGTAACATCGTTCATAGGAGCTGAACCTGACGAACTGATCTTTGTGGGTTCTGGGTCCGAAGCGAACAATACGGTGCTGAACATATTTGCCTGCAAATGTCCGGTATGTAATTCTAAGAAAGCGTGCACCAAAGAGATCATCACCTCAGTCGTTGAACATCCCTGCATACTTCGCACTTCTGAGTGTCTCATCGGAAAAGGCCTTTCGGTGTTGTATGTCGGTGTGGATCAGTTCGGAAAGATCGACATGGAACTTATCAAGGAGATGATCACCGATAAAACCGGTCTGGTATCAATAATGATGGCCAACAATGAGATAGGGACCATCATGGATATAAAGAAGATAGCTAATATGGCCCATGCGCGCGGCGCGCTATTTCATACAGATGCCGCTCAGGCTGTGGGAAAGATCCCGGTGAACGTAGTCGGCCTGGATGTTGATTTTCTGACACTTTCCGCTCATAAAACATACGGCCCAAAAGGCATAGGCGCTTTGTATATAAAAAAAGGCACTCCGTTCTGTCCGATGATATACGGGGGGCATCAGGAACGCGGGAGACGCGCGGGTACTGAAAATACTTTGGGTATAGTCGGACTGGGTAAAGCGGTTGAGATGTTGACAAAGGAGATGGCGGAGGACACGGCAAAAATACTGGATCTTAAGTTAAAGTTGAAAGCCGGGATAGAAGAGAGTGTGCCTGACATATATTTTAACGGACATCCGGATGACTGTTTGCCCGGGACATTGAATGTCTCTTTTATCGGAGCCGAAGGGGAATCGATCCTGCTACATCTCGATCTGGCAGGCATAGCGGTTTCTACGGGGTCCGCGTGTGCTTCCGGCTCGCTGGATCCATCGCATGTGCTCCTTGCCACGGGTACCTCCGCGGAGAAAGCGCACGGATCAATAAGGTTCAGCCTTGGCCGCGAAAACACGAAAGAAGATGTAGATTATGTGCTTGAAAAGCTACCGGGGATAATAGCCGGGATACGAAGCATTTCGACCGCGTATGACGGGAGGAAAAAATAATGGAGTGGGTATACTCTGAGGAAGTAAAAGATCATTTCATAAATCCTCGCAATGTGTTTATAGACGAAGGGGCTTTCGATTATGACGCGAAAAGCGTGGTAGGGAACATCAAATGCGGCGATGAAATGGCTTTTTACATCAAGGTGGATAAAAACAAAAATACGATCCTTGATTGCAGATGGAAAACTTACGGTTGTGCCAGCGCAATAGCGAGTACTTCGGTCTTGTCTGAGAAAGTCAAAGGCATGACGCTTGATGAAGCTTATGACATTTCTCCCAGAGATTTGGCGAAGGACCTGGGTGGTTTGCCGGAACACAAGATCCATTGTTCAGTGCTTGGAGACAAGGCTCTGCGGGCAGCAATAGATAATTATTATGAGAGGAACGGTATGTCCGGCAAGATCCGGAAGGAAAAGGCAAAAGTGATATGTAAATGCATGAATGTCACTGATCAAGAAATAGAAAATGCCGTTACAGAAGGAGCTAATACCTATCTTGAGCTTCAGGAACATACGAAGCTTGGCGCGGTATGCGGCCAGTGTAAAGAGGAAGCGATAAAATTGTTGGAGAAGTATAGAAAGGAACATTTTTAGTTGAATAGGAGACAGAGAAAAGCCCTTTTAAAGATAGCCAGAGACACCATAGACCGTTATTTGAGGACGGGGGAGCGTTTGGACGCAAAGGTGGATGATGATCTCTTAAAACAGGATATGGGCGCTTTCGTTACATTGCGCGAACACGGGAACCTGCGGGGTTGTATAGGACATATGGAGGCGCGCGCTCCGCTTTATTTGACCATACGGGACATGGCTATTGCCGCGGCCGCGCGGGACCCAAGATTCGAACCGGTAACATTGGGTGAAATGGACGCTATCGATATAGAGATATCAGTTCTCACGCCGATGGAACGTATCGAGGATTATAATATGATAGAGCCCGGCAAACACGGGGTTATGGTGATGCGCGGTTTAAGAAGCGGTGTATATCTGCCTCAGGTAGCCGTTGAAACAGGGTGGGATCGTGATCAGTTCATGACCAGTTTGTGCGCTCATAAGGCAGGTATCCCGGCTAACGCGTGGAAGACAGGCGATTGTGACATATATATTTTCACCGCGGAAGTGTTTGGAGAAAAAGACAATGAGTAGATTTTATGTTCCTCCTGAGAATGTTCACATAAAACGGAAAGAAATAGAGGTTCCCGCGGAGGAGTCTCACCATATTATTGATGTTATGCGTATGCGGGAATCCGACAAGGTCGTGGTATTCGATGGGACAGGTAACGAGTATACGGGTTTCATCGAGCAAATAGATAACCGGACAAAGGGTTTGACCATTCGTATCATCAAAACGGATACGCCCTCCATCGGAAAAGTTCCCGAGGTGCATTTAGCGCAGGCCATACCAAAGCAAAACAGGATGGACTATATCATAGAGAAGGCTACAGAGCTCGGTGTAAGCCGCGTCATCCCATTTATAAGCGATAGAACTATAGTTCGTCCGGCTGCGGCGTCTGCCGAAAGAAAGAAACTGAGATGGAAAGCCATCGCGAAAGAAGCGTCCAAACAATGCGGCCGGCGGCGCAGCCCCGAGATCTCCGGAATAACCGGCGTAAAAGACGTTCTTGATACATGCGATGAATATGATCTAGTTCTCTTTGCCTGGTTATCCGAGGAGACTCGTCCCATCCGGACTTCATTAGAGGGTTTCAAGACCGGTAAAGTGCTGGTGCTGATCGGTCCGGAAGAGGATTTCACACCGAAAGAAGCATCAAACGCCGTTATGGATAATTGCAAATTTATATCGCTGGGCAAAAGGGTCTTGAAAAGCGATACTGCCGGTCTGTTCGTTCTTTCGGTACTGTCTTATGAGTTTTCGATCTGAAAACATTATGAAATCCATCAAGTTCGCTATTAAAACCTTTGGCTGCAAAGTCAATCAGTATGAGTCGCAGGTCATACGGGAAAATCTTGCAAAGATCGGATGTCTGGAAACCACGTCCGGCAAAGCCAGCGTGGTAATAATCAATTCATGTACCGTTACGGGCATGGCGGACACAAAAGCGCTGAGGTTCATCAAAAAGGTCAAAAAAGAGAATCCCGGGGCAAAGATCATGGTCACCGGGTGTTCCGTGGTCTATCCGAAAGATATTGCCGTATTTGAGTCCATGCCCGGTGTGGATAGGGTGGTCCCAAACGGAGAAAAGTTCACATTGCCTTTGATAGTAAGCGACTTATACGGTATTTGTGACGACGTTCCCGTGGTTCGTGAAGAGATATCCGGATTCGACTCTCATACCAGGGCATTTCTCAAGATACAGGACGGGTGTGATCAGAAATGTTCTTACTGTAAAGTAAGTCTGGTGCGTGGCCCTTCGCGATCGAGGCCGAAACAGGATATTCTTAATGAGTTAACTCGCTTGTTAAAAGGGAATTATAAAGAAATAGTCCTCACCGGCATTTGTTTGGGATCATGGAAAGGCTCAAACAAAGAAGCACTCCCTGATCTTTTAAAGGAGATAGATTCCATTAACGGGGATTTTCGCCTGCGAATGAGTTCTATTGAGCCGAATCATATTACCGGGGATCTGCTTCGGACAATGGCGCGTTCTACGCGGATCTGCCGGCATTTGCATATTCCTTTGCAAAGCGGCTCGGACAAGATATTGGCCCTGATGAAGCGGCGCTACAATATTTCGCGGTTTCGGAAGCTTATTAACGACATTCGTTCGGAATTGCCGCTTGCCGGAATAACGATGGACGTTATAGCCGGGTTCCCCGGAGAAACTGAAGAAGATTTCCTGCGAACGATTGAACTCATCAAAGAAGTACAGGCATCCAGACTGCATGTGTTCGGGTATAGCGACAGGAAAGGCACAGCGTCTTTTGACATGACCCCGAAGATAGAAAGGGATATAGCAAAGAAAAGAGTGTCAAGTTTGATCGGCATCGGCAGAGAGCTCATGGAAAAGTTTTCAAAAAGATTTGTTGGGCAAAATATCGAAATTCTTGTAGAGGCACGGACAAAAAATGATCAATTAACGGGATACACCCGCGAATATGTTCAGGTAACATTACCCGGTTATCTGGGCATTCCCGGTGAATTGGTGCGCGCAAAACCTACTGCCATCGACAAAATATCTCACTGCCTTTCGGTATAACCCATCACTCATCACTCATCACTTCTCGACCCTTGCCCCGTGTCGTTTCGCGTCTTGCCGTTATTCGCTCCTGCAAGTTATCCACCAGGGTGGGGTAGATTAAATGTTAAGCAATAAAAATGTAAGATATGCTATGTTAACATAAATTCAGACCGATTTGACACTCCTATTCTTATGTGATATACTTTGGATTCAACTACAGATGGGGGGTTATTTCCGATAGTGTCTGGTGTAAATTGGCTTGACGTTATATTCCTTACTATTTTGCTGGGAATGATTTACAAAGGATCCCGTGCTGGTGTGGGCAACCAGTTGCTTTCCTTAGTGTGGGTTCTTGTCTTGGTGTTTTTCTCGATAGGATATTATGACGGCCTGGCTTCATCGGTGTTTGGGTTTATAACGCGGAGTTGGGCGAGGGCAATATCTTTTGCCATAATTGTGTCAGTACTGTTTGTGTTGACAAAGCTTTTGGAAATGATGTTCACTTGTGAGTATGTTGAGAATCTTCCACCGTTGGAAAGGATCGGTGGCGCTGTGGTTGGTGCTATGCGCGCCTTTTTGGTTTTTGGACTTATTTGCGTATTATTTCTTCTCCTGCCGGTTTCTTTTTTACAGAATGCGGTGGCTAAAAGCTCCAGGACGGGGATGGCATTTGTTAAGATGGACGCTCATGTTTACAGTTGGTTATCAGATTATTTAAAATTCGTTGAACAAAAAAATACCGATGAAGTAGTAAAGGAGATCCTTAAGTCTTCCGGCAAGATGGGGGTATAAAATGAAACTTCGAGAATTTTATGAGAGGGCGATCGAAAAAGGCGTCAAAGAGGATCCCAGGCGCAAGGGCGCGGTCGATACGGATCTAAAAAAGGCCAAAGCCGAATATAGAAAACTCAAAGGTGTTGAGAAAAAGTCTTTTGACCGTGAAAAAATGGTTAATCCCTACGCCGACAGTCGAATATTGAACGGGACCGGCAACGAGGAGATAAAGACGGTGCTTGTCGGGATCGACATTGATGTCGCGGAGATCCTGCTGGCCGATAGACTTTGCGACAAGGGGATGAAAATAGATCTTGTATTGTCGCATCATCCCTCCGGGAGGGCATTTTCCCAGTTGGACGAAGTAATGTCCATACAGTGCGGTATATGGGAGACCCTGGGCTTTACGCGGGAAATAGCCGAAGGTTTAATGAAGGGGCGTCGTGACGAAGTGGCACGCACGATCGCGTCGCGCAATCACATGAGAGCTGTTGATGCCGCCAAACTGCTTGGAATACCGTTCATGTGTTTGCATACGGTAGCTGATAATTGCGTGGCCAGATATCTCCAAAATATCTTTGATACGGAAAAACCCGAAAAGATTAAAGGTGTTTTGAATATCTTAAAACGCGTACCGGAATACAGACACGCGATGAGGACATCCGGGGCGGGTCCGAATATTCTCGCGGGGGAAGCGAAAAGCGGCGCGGGAAAGATATTTGTCGATATGACAGGCGGAACAAGCCCGCCGGACGGGGTTCTGGCGCGTCTGTCCCAATCAGGCATTAAAACCATTGTAGGTATGCATGCCAGAGAGTCAGCGTACAAGATCGTGAAATCTGAATTTTTGAATTATGTGATCGCCGGACATATGGCGAGTGATAATTTGGGTGTAAATCTTTTGCTCGATGCTATCGACCGGGGAGGAAATTTAAAGGTTGTTTGCTGTTCGGGCTTTAAGCGATTAAAGAGATAAAATGGGTAAAATACCGCAAGAGATCATAGACCGGATACTGGATAAACTGGACATCGTAGAAGTGGTGTCGGAGTACCTTCCGTTAAAGGCAGCCGGCAGGAGTTTTAAGGCATGTTGTCCTTTCCATAACGAAAAGACACCCTCTTTCGTAGTTTCACCTGACAAGCAGATATTTCATTGTTTCGGGTGCAATGCCGGGGGTAATGTTATAGGTTTTGTTATGAAACATGAGAACCTTTCTTTCCCGGAAGCGATAGAGATGATGGCGGGAAGGGCCGGCCTTGAGATTCCAAGGACGAGCGGCGCGGATGACGGGACATCTTCTTTGGTAAAACAGCTTTATGAAGCCAACAATACAGCTGCTGAATATTATCAAGAAAAGCTCGGAACACCGGAAGCGAAAGGCGCGTTGGATTATCTCAGACAGCGAGGATTAAATGCTGAGACCATGAAAGAGTTTAGAATAGGCTATGCCCCGGATGGATGGGAAAATCTGCAGAAGTATTGCAAAAAGAAAAACATTTCCGCCGATATTTTAAGAAAAGCCGGATTATCCGTTAAAAGTGACAAGGGTAGAAACGATTATGACAGGTTCAGAAACAGGATAACCTTCCCCATTTTCAACGAACGGGGGAACATAGTGGCCTTTGGAGCGAGAATAATGACTGATTCTCAGCCCAAATATCTTAATTCCCCGGAAACCACGGTATATAGTAAAAGCGGCATCCTCTATGGACTTAATTTTTCGAAAACAGCAATACGGGAGGAGGGGCGTGTGCTGATAGTCGAGGGGTACATGGACGTTATAATACCGTATCAGAATGACATCAGGAATGTTGTTGCTACGTCAGGGACCGCCCTTACAGCTCGCCAGGTTGCCTTATTGAAAAAATATACAGACACTGCGGTTGTGGTTTTTGATGCCGACCAAGCCGGTGAAGCCGCCAGCTTAAGGGGGCTTGATATCTTGATCGCGAACGGTTTAACTGTTTATATCGCCGCTTTGCCGGAAGGTGAAGACCCGGACAGTTTTGTCAGGGGGTGTTCCGGGGAGGCATTCAGAAAGGTAATAGGCCGGGCTAAAGATCTTTTTGATTACAAATTAGATCTTCTATTGAGAAAGTTTTCCGGCAGTGGCATTATCGAACGGGCAAAGGTCGTAAATGAAATGCTTCCCACTATTGTTAAAGTGACAAACGCGGTGATCCAATCGGCGTATCTTGAAAAACTGGCGTCGAGATTAAAACTTAACGAGGCCGCATTGCGCAAAGAGATGAGCAAGGTAAAGGCGGATTATTCTTTCAAATATGAGGAAAAAACACGCGTATCTTCCATTCCTGGAAATTACAGAAATAGCGAAATATATCTTCTGGGGTTGGCCGTATTGGATAAAGACATGTATGATACGATGGCAGGCGAAATGGGATTAGACATGTTTATCGACGAAACCGTAAAAAAAGTTATGTTTCTATTAAGAGATTTCTATCGCAGCGAGAAAGGTCCGGCCGCCGGAAAGATCTTGAGCCGGTTAGAGGATGATGAAAACGCGAAAGAAGCCGTTCTGCGAGGGATCGCGAAAGCGGATATAACGGGTGACAAGGACAAAGTTCTTTTTGATTGCATTGCGCACATCCGAAAAGAAAATATGGAGTATGAATTAAAGAATTTGACCACGAAATTGAAACATGCGGAAGCGGTGCGTGATCAGTCGGCCGTTAATGAACTGCTGGCCAGGATCAACCGGCTTCATAAGGAAAAGGTGACATAAGATGCCCCAAAAAGGTAAAAAAGTGACAGGTAAAACCGCCAGGAAGAAACCGGTTAGAAAAACCGCCAAAAAGAAGCCGGTTAGAAAAGCTGTCAAAAAGAAAGCAATGAGAAAAGCTGTCAAAAAAAAGCCGATGAAAAAAGCCGTCAAAGAGAATCCGGCGAGAAAGGCCCCTAAAGAGAACGTGGTGGAAAAAGAGGTTTCGAAAATGACAGTCGTTGATAGGTCCGCAATCGTTCGGAAATTGATAAAGGCCGGCAAGGACAAGGGATTTCTCAGCTACGAGGAAGTGAATCGCGTTCTGCCTGAAAACATAGTCTCTTCCGCGGAGATAGAAGATGTCATTTCCGCGCTTCAGGACAAAGATATCAAGATAGTCGCGTCCGAGGAAGAAATAGATAGAGTGCCTTTTGTTGTCAAAGAAAAACAACGGCTGACTGAGACCCGTAAATTCGTGCAGATAGATGACCCCGTAAAGATGTATCTGAAACAGATGGGTCAAATATCGCTTTTGAGCCGCAGTGAAGAGCTGGAGCTCGCTAAACGGATAAAAAGAAAAGAGAAGGATTTCAAGAATATAATGTTCCGGGTCGCTCAAGCGCGAACAAAGATGCTTGAGGTCATAGAAGAGGCGCTGGATAACGAGTACAACCTTGATGATTTTCTTGATATCATGCCCGGAGCGAACATAGAAACCGTCGCGAATCGAAAAAGACAGCTCATAAAACGGATAAGACTCTCGAAAAAAGAGGAGACGCTTAACGAGCTTATGAATGATATGAAAGTATCGATCTCCCTCGCGGAAAAGATCTCGGTGGAGATCATACCGCCTATGGAAGAGGTGAGGCGCCTTGCCAAACGCGCCGAGGACCTTAAAAAAGGACGCGGCAAGAAAGAAATTGCGGAAGTAAAAAGACTTTTAAGGAACAAAGCCAGACAAATAGGGGCTCCGGCCGGACAGATAGTGGAGGACATCAAGGCTGTAAAAAAGATAGAACTCGAATATATCAAGGCAAAGAAGGAGCTTGTTGCCGCTAATTTGAGGTTGGTTGTCAGTATCGCGAAAAAATATACTAATCGCGGACTTTCCTTCCTCGATCTGATACAGGAAGGTAATATGGGACTCATGAAGGCCGTGGATAAATTTGAATATGAGCGGGGATATAAGTTCAGCACTTATGCGACCTGGTGGATAAGGCAGGCTATAACGAGGTCAATAGCCGATCAATCGCGGACAATACGTATTCCCGTGCATATGACGGAGACGATAAACAAACTGGTCAGGGTTTCCCGGGCGCTTGTGCAAAAGAACGGCAGAGAACCGACTCCGGAAGAGATCAGCGCCGAAATGGATCTTCCATCGGATAAAGTGCGGGGCATAATCAAGATCGCCCAGCATCCGATATCCCTGGAAACTCCGATCGGAGATGAAGGTGATACCAGTTTCGGTGATTTCATAGAGGACAAGTCCGCCGTGTCACCGGCCACCGCGACGGCGTACGCGATGCTGAAAGAACAAATGGACGGTGTCCTTTCGACCCTTACCGAACGCGAACAGAAAGTACTTGTTTTGAGGTTCGGTATCGGGGATGGCTGTCCCAGGACACTCGAAGAAGTCGGAAAAATATTTCATGTCACCCGGGAAAGAGTTCGTCAGATCGAGGCAAAAGCGCTTAAAAAATTACGTCATCCTATACGGTCCAAAAAATTGAAGAATTTTCTTGATATGGGGTTTTCCCAATAAGATGAAAGGAGCGAAATGAGTGCGCCAAGCAAAGCTAATGTAAGCAAGCTGGACAATCCAGCACGTGTAACGGCTAACCACCGGCACGGAACTGAACCATGCGTATGAGGAGGTAACGAATCATGCGAAGCCATGGGAAGGGTAGTATGTCAGCC
>JAHJBY010000126.1 GCA_018813285.1 Candidatus Omnitrophota bacterium | reverse complement strand
CGGGAGACGTAGCCGCCGTCGATTCTCACAACCGCGCACGCCGCTGTGAGGAATCTTGTCAGAAGCTCGCGCACGTCGCCCTGTCCGTAGCTCTCCGTGTCCTCCATGAAGACGATGATATCTCTGAGCCACTGAAGGTAGCTCGCGATTCCGTGCGGGTTGCTATGCCCGGTGAAGTCCTTCAAGCACGTCGAGCCGACCTGCTTCCATTCGTCTGCGCCGCTCTTGAGAGCGTAGACGTATTTTCGGAATCGGTTGCTCGCGCAGTGTTCACAGATCGCGCCCTGCGTCCTGAACCGCAGCGGAAGCTCTTCATCGGAGAGCTTGTGGAAGATCGGCTCGCCGCCCACGTAGTCGATGCTCGCGATGACGTTCCAGCCATTGAGCTTCGGTGCCTCTCCCTCTACCGTCACTTCCCTGGCTGTCACGATCTCAGTTCGGAATGCGGTGTCGTCACAGTCGATGATGGCGCGGGTGCGCTCCACCTGCTTCGTCTCCTCGGAGATGGTGATGGTGATAGGGTCGCATCCGAGCTTCGCTGCCTTCCGGTTGAGCTTTGCGATCTTCGCCTCAAGTTCCTCGATCCTGCTTTCCGGCACTTCGTACTTGTCGTTCATCCTTCCTCCCTGTCCTGGTTTGACATTTGAAGTATAGCGTATTCCTTGCGTGATGTCAAGCCCTTGACACGTCGGTTATGGATGCTTCGTCCGACCCTACTCTGTTCCGTTCTTTGTAGGCGTCCAGCTCGATCCGCGTCACGCGGTACTGTTTCCCTACCTTGAGTGCAGCAAGCTCACCCCGCGCAATCAGGTTGTAGATGGTTTGTGGGCTAACTTGCAGCTCCCTCCCCACCGCCTTCGGGGAGAGGCATTCGCTACGATCCGCCATCACGCCTCGCTATGCTGATTCCTCCAGGACGTCGTTTGTCTGCCGGTATCCTGTCCCTTGGATGCTCCATCCGGTGTACTCTTCACTCTCGATCTTCGCGAACTCCTCTTTGTCGAAGACCTTGGCGACGAGCACCCACGATCCCTTGCGAACCAGGTGCTCCTCATCCTGCGGTGTACCGTCGAACCAGAAATCCACCGGGGCGATGTAGCTCTCGACAGGTGCCGCTGCGATAGGTCGCTCATGTTCTGACCCGATCACTGGATCATCGAGGAACTGACTTCGCAGTAGGAACTGATGCGCGGCCCACTCGATCTCTTCCGGAGATTCCCAATCGTTGTACGTGTCAAGCTGATGCGGCTCCAGCGCGACTCCGTAGACCAACTGCCGTTTTGCCTCCGCCTTCGCGATGTGCACTTGGATCTCGACTTCCACTGGCCTTGGCAAGCTCTCTGCTTCAGCCTTCCGTGTCAGCGGCTCACTCTTCTGTGCCGCGCCGGAACCCGGCTCCTCTCCTGGGATTTCTGGTTGCCCCGTCGTCAATGCCGCCTCGAACTTGCCTCCGTGATTTGAGCAGAAGGCACGCGCCTCCGCAACAGTCCATACTCCCTTCTGGAAGCGAAACGATTGCTCGACCCAATCCTCGCCTTTCTTCCCGTAGATGATTCCCAATTCCTTCCCACCTGCATCTACCGTGCCGCGTCGGAAGTCACTGAATCCATCCGGATCTGCTACTCGGCATGCATGCTCGTTTGGATATGGTTTCAGGATCTCTTCCCTCTCGATAGACGTGAGCATCGAAAGAACGATGGCCTCGGCCTCGACAGGTTGCTCCGATTCGAGCAGAATGTTGCTTCCGTTTGCGTCCTCCAGGACGTATCTATGTTTCATGTCCCCATTCCTCCTCAAGGATTTTGACGATGCACTTCCTTGCGTTCCCGTCTCCGTAGGGGCACGGTGATCTGCTCATCATCCTCCATGCTGCGTCGTCATCTAGCAGCTCCGTCGCTGCCGTGATGATAGTCCTCGCGTCTGTTCCTACCAATCGTGCGCAGCCTGCCTTGATTCCCTCCATGCGTTCCGTCTTCTCTCGCACCACCAGCGCCGGGATGTTCATCGCCGCAGCTACCTCCTGCACACCGCCAGAGTCCGTGATAACGAAGTAGGCGTCCGTCATCATTCTCACGAACTCAGAATAGGGCAACGGGGGGAGAATGTGAACTCGGCTGTCTTTCAACCCGATGGCTTCTGCCGCTTCCTGGACATGCGGATTCAAGTGCAGCGGGATCACTACGTTTACATCCTTTCTTTTCGCGATGAGAGCCAGCGCATCGAAGACTTCCTCCATCGCTTCTCCAAATGATTCTCTGCGGTGAACCGTTGCGACGATCAGCCGTTTGTCCGTCGGGTACGGACGTGCCGTCCTCATCTCCGACAGATGCTCCGCAATGTGGGCGTATGCGTCGATCTCTGTGTTCCCCGTCACGGCAATACGGCCTCCGAGTCCACGCAGGTTTGCTGCCGCGTCATTCGTTGGCGCGAAATGGATGTCCGTCAATATGGAGATCAACCGCCGATTCATCTCCTCTGGGTACGGCGCGAACTTGTCGTTTGTCCGCAACCCTGCCTCGATGTGTGCCAACGGCAGCTTGTTGTAGTACGCTGCCAGCGCCCCGACGAACGCGCTGTGGGCGTCTCCCTGTACTACGATACCCGTTGGCCGGGTTG
>JAHJBY010000132.1 GCA_018813285.1 Candidatus Omnitrophota bacterium | reverse complement strand
TCCAACAGCTCAAACAGGCTCGGCTTTTGGAGTTGGAGCAACAGCAGTAGGAGCAAGGTCTTTTAGAGCATTGTTAATGGGAGCAGAAGCAGTTTGTTTTGCAAAAGCTAACAGAGGCAATGAAGGCTGGGTTGAAGAAACTTTTGATTACAAAAATAAAGACGGTATTGCAACCGGATTTATTGGCGGTATTCAAAAGACAACTTTTAATTCATTGGAATATGGAATAATTGCAATTGATACAAGCGCAACAGATATATCTTAATATAAATAGAACTCTCCCTGTCTAACGCAGGGAGAGTTTTAAAAAATTAAAGGAGAATAATAATGGGAGCAATAACAGGCACATTGGTTGATTTAAAAGGTTCTGGTTTGGCTGGTGGAGGTTATAAGCTTATTGAGGTAACAGCAACAGTAGCCAGCGCAAGTGATACAATTACTTTAACTCAGGCAGACCATGGAATTACAGAAGTAATTGCAGTATATCCGGCAATTACAGGTGGTTTTGACGCCGCTTTTACACAGGTATATGCAACAGCTTCAGGTTTGGTGATAACAGTAACATCACTTGAAGCAGACGGAACACCGGCAACAGATTTTACAGGAACAACAATTAAGTTATTAGTATTAGGGTCTATATAAAACCAACAAGGATAATGGGGAGGCATAAGCCTCCCCTCCTATCTTTTATTTGAGGGAACCATGACAAGACAAGAATTTTTGGGATATATAATAAGAGACGGATTAAGACGAACCGATAAAGATTTAGAAATTTACGAAGCATTAGATGATACATTATATGATATAACCACTGAAGATTTTCCTTTTCAAAGCACTTCAACATCAGAAACAATCGCGCTAACAGGCGTTGGAATATATGATTTTCCTATAACATATTCAACAATAATAAACGATATAAAATATGTTGATTCAACAGGGCAAGGAATAATTTTAAATAAAATATCTAAACAACAGTTTGATATAGATTATTCAGATTATAATGAGACACAATTTCAACCAGCAGAGCCAATAGATTATATGATATATGGCGATAAAATATATTTAGCGCCATTTGAAACAAGCGTAACAACAGAAAAAATTATTATTTACGGAACAGAAATAGCAACTAAATTAACTGAGAATGATGATGAACCTCAGTTTGCAGATAGGTGGAGAGAATTAATAAAACGCGGAGTATTATGGCGTATATGGAATGGATTAGGAGACACAGTAAAATCAGATAGAAACTTTCAATTATATCAAAGAGATTTAGAAAAATTAAAAAGAATTGATACAACAAAATCAAATGCAGTTGAAATGGTTGCATATAGTGGATTTTAGGAGGTTTTATTATGGCTAAAGAAAGAGATTTAGGCAATAGGGAATTAGAGTCTTATGTTGATACAGGATTTGAAAAAGGATTAGAAATAACAATGGGATTAACAGGAGTTGTTACAACTGTAACTCTTCCTGATGAAGCAAAAGGATTTAAGTTATTTTGTTCAGGAGCTGATATTTATTTTGCAGTTAATGCAACAGTAGAAAGTTTAGCAACATCAGCTTTGGCAACCATTCCGGCAACAGCATTTAGCAAGACAGGTATAGCATTAGAGGATTTTTGGGAAGTTCGTTTATTGCCTAGTGGAATAGCAAGAACCTTAACAATGAAAGCAACAATTGATAATCCGGTAGTATTATTAGAGGTGTTCTAATGCGAATAGGAACAGCAACAGTTTCGAGGGGAGTATTATTGCGCAATGTTTCATTTGGTTTATTGCGTGATATTTACGGTGAAAATGAAATTATCAATGAATATGAATATTTACAAGACGTAAATAATATAGACATAAATGATGTAAATGGAAGCCCAATAAAGGTTTTAAAAACTATATAAAGGGGAAATAATATGGCTCTTAACTTTCCAACCGATTTAACAAATATAACTCCTGTCGGAGCTGATAGGCTTTTAATAGCAGATTTTTCAGACGCAAACAATGCGCATACTGTATTAGCAAGCGCCTTAAAAGATTATGTTCTTGCTTTAACAGACTCACAAATTTTTGTCGGCAATGTTTCAAATATAGCCACAGGTGTTGCAATGTCAGGCGAAGCAACAATTGCAAATACAGGAGCAGTAACATTATCTAATTCAGCTGTAATTGCAAAACTATTAACAGGATTTACCTCAGGAGCTGGTGTAATAACAGCGGCGGATTCTATACTTGAAGCAATTCAAAAACTTGACGGAAATATAACTATTGAAAGTTTATGGGATAG
>JAHJBY010000056.1 GCA_018813285.1 Candidatus Omnitrophota bacterium | reverse complement strand
CGATCTTTCGCGAGGAGGCCCAGTTCATGTCCGACATGGGTCAATCTGGTATCAGCGTTATCCTCGCGGATCAGTATACGATATTCCACACGCGATGTGAACATTCTGTACGGCTCCCGGGTTCCTTTGGTCACAAGATCGTCAATAAGCACGCCAATATACGCCTCCGACCTATCAAGAATGATCGGAGTTTCCTTTCTTATTTTTCTGGCGGCGGCAACGCCTGCCATAAACCCCAGCGCGGCGGCTTCTTCATACCCGGTTGTTCCGTTTATCTGACCGGCAAGAAAAAGTCCGTCTATCTTTTTGGTTTCCAACGTGGCTTTAAGTTCCGCGGGAGACACAAAATCATACTCGATCCCGTACGCCGGTTTATTGATCACAACATTTTCCAATCCCTTTATGCTCCGGATCATATGTTCCTGCACATCCAACGGCAAACTTGTAGATATACCGTTGGGATAGAACTCATTCGTATCCAGTCCTTCCGGTTCCACGAACACAATGTGAGAATCCCTGTCCGGGAACCTTACTATCTTGTCCTCGATCGACGGACAGTACCTGACCCCGGTCGATCTTATTTTTCCGGTATACATGGGTGATCTATCCAGACCCTCGCGTATTATCCTGTGAGTTTTCTTGTTTGTCCGCGTGATGTAACATGACCTTTGAGGTAAAGTAATAGCCTCTGTGGAAAAAGAAAAAGGAATGACGAATTCATCGCCTTTTTGTTCTTGCATGACGGAAAAATCTATTGTCCCTCCGTCTATCCTCGCGGGAGTACCTGTTTTAAACGTTCCGATGGCAAACCCCATATCTGCCAGGTTTCGCGACAATCCCATCGATGCTTCTTCTCCCAGGCGCCCGCCTGAAGAATGTTCAAGGCCGACATGTATAATGCCGTTCATGAAAGTACCTGTTGTCAGTATAATGTTCCGCGCGTTGAAAATGGTCCCCGTCTTTGTCCTCACGCCTGTCGCGCTCGCGCCCGCGGAAAGAACCTCTTTCACTTCGTCTTCGATAACATCAAGACCTTCCTGGAGAGTAACACGGTCCAGCATATAATTATTGTACAGCTTTCGGTCTATCTGCATCCTGGATGATCTCGCCGCGTAACCCGCGGACAGGTTCAGCACGCGGAACTGTATCGAACTTCTATCAGCGGCTTTCGCCATTTCGCCGCCCAGCGCGTCGACCTCTTTGACCAATTGACCCTTTCCTATACCACCGATCGAGGGATTACATGAGGTGTACCCTATCTTATCCTTCCGCATGGTCAAAAGAAGGGTGTCAACTTTCATGCGCGCGCATACCAAGGCCGCTTCGCACCCGGCATGTCCACCGCCGACAACTATCACGTCATATTTGGTTTTCATAATTCCGAGAATCTTTTAAAACTACGATCGTAGGTTTTTTCTACATCATCGGGGAAGCAGCACGCGGGCAATTGATCCATGCGAAGATGATATCGCAAACACTCGCAACACATCCCTTTTTTCGAACACGGTTCATAAGTGCAGTTGCATCTCTTTTTATTTTCGTTTATTTTACACTCCATATCGCGCCTCCTCCTTCTTATCAAACCACTATTCGGCAAGTTCGCTATGTACTATCATCGCTGTTGTTGATTGTTCCGGAACCATCTGAAAAGATTCCGTCAGCTTAACACCGATGGCCTTTTCCACATCTAATATTTTGAAAACTTTTTTCTGATCTTCAAGATTTTTCCACGCGGGATATCCGGGACTATATCTCTTTCCCTGTCCCTTTTTGATCCTCAATTCACCCCTTATTCTGTTATGCATATATTCTGTAAGCGCCTCCGCGAGATACACGCTTAAACCATGCACGAAAAAGGTCTTACTGTATTCTTGTTCGTCACTGAGCTGGTCGATCTTATCCCCTACTTTACCTCCCACGGTCGCGGCCAGAAAGGCGACTACATCGTACCCTTCCGTCTCCTGTCGAAAATACCCGGCGAGGCTGTTTGTCGCGGCGGCATCGCGGAAGCGGATAACTTCAACCACATTCTCATTCGCGCCCAACACGCTCATATCTCTACCGTTGATACGACACTTAAAATACCCGTAAACCGCTTTAAACTCCAGCCACTTTTCTTGAACGCTTTCGGTTTTTAAACTTTCTAAAAGCGGTTTATACTGTGTTTCTATAAGCTCTCTTTTCTTTTTTTTGTCTTTCAGACCCGTTCCCCACCCCGCGTTGAAGAGCGTCTTTTTGTCTATGAGATCAAATATGTCTTCCGCGGGGATATCTAAAACCGTTTTCACACCGTAGAACGGCGGCTCCGGCACTTTCCCTCGCGTTTTCGCCTTCCCGGCAGAAAACTTCTTTGTCACTTTAACACAAGCACCCTTTGTAGAACGTCTTTTCTCTTTACCGCGCGGCCTGTGTTCCGCCGTTTTTCCTCCCGATTTTAACGACTGTAAGATCTTCAGCGCGGAAAAAGCGTCGGAGGTGTAAAATACGCCGCCTTTGTAAATGCTTTTGTCGTTTAATATTGATATTTCTTCCGCGAAATTCGCGTTTGTCGGGGCACCGCCTATCAGCACGGGACAATCCAGACCGGCATCATGTACTGCCTGCACACATGACGCCATATAGCGGGCCGTCCCGACCAAAAGAGCGCTCAATCCAATGGCATCCACTTTATTTTTCCGGGCGAGGAGAGCGATCTTCTCCGCCGGGACCTGCTTCCCGAGATCGATAACCAAATACCCGTTGTTCTGTAATATCATTTTTACAAGATTCTTTCCTATGTCATGCACATCGCCCAGAACCGTTGCCAGAAGCACTTTCCCCTTTGCGCGCGATCCTTCTTTTGAAAGCGTCTCGCCAAGATATTCCATGGCTTTCCGCGTAACTTCCGCCGCTTGGAGCACGTATGGAAGAACAAACTCACCCGACTCAAGCTTATCCCCCACCTCCTTCATCGCTTCCAACAATATGCCGTTCGCGATAGCTTCGGCCTTATACAAAGTGAGCGCCTCGTCTATAAGCGGGATGATCTCCGCTTTGTCGCGATCGATAACGCATTCTTTCAACCTGTCCTCTATGGATGTTTTTTTCGTGCCGGGAACAGTAACAGCCTTTTTTTTCTTTACCGATTTGCCGGAAAAATATTCCACAAAAGCGGTTAATGCACCGTTCCCGCGGTTATAGATAAGATCATCAGCAAGCATCTGTTCCTCATCCGGGATATCGATGTATCTGGATCCCTGCCGCGGATTTACTATCGCCATGTCAAGCCCGGAACGAACAGCATGATGTAAAAAAGAAGCATTTAAGATCCTACGACCTTCTTTTTGCAAGCCAAAGGAAATATTGCTGACACCCAAAATCGTAAGAACGCCGGGCATCTCTCCTTTGACCTGTTCTATCGCGTTCAGGGTGAACGCCGCGGAGGACGCGTATTTCTCGTCGCCTGTCCCGAGGGAAAAAGTCAACATGTCGAACAATAGCTGACGCGGCGCCAGGGCGTATTCACAGGTAGCCAGGCTGTACAGTTCCCGCGCGATCTTCATCTTGTGTTTCACGTCGATCGCCATGCCAAGAGGATCTATCGCGAGGCATACGACGAAACTTCCATGTTCCTTCGCTAAAGCGAAGACCTTCCCGGCCCGCGCCGGGCCGTTTTCCAGATTGACAGAATTGATAAAGGCCGTGCCGGGATAATTGCAAAGAGCCTCTCGAATGACATTTACATCAACGGAATCTATCATAAGAGGAATGCTTACGCTTTCCGCCAGGCGTTTCACAAGCATTGTTTCGTCCCGGGCCTCGGTATCGCGTTCCGTGATAGCGCCGCATACATCAAGAAGTGAGGCACCCATAGCCTCCTCTTCTTTCCCAAGCTCGATGATCCCGTCATAATCTTCGCTGATAAGCAGTTCTTTCATCTTCCGGGATCCCTGCGCGTTAAGACGTTCAGCGACTTCGACGGGCCTGGGCAACGCGGCCAGGTCGAAACCTTTGTATGAACTCGCGCAGAAAACCCTGTCTTTCCCTCTTCGAATAAGATCCATTCTGTCGGATGTTTTTCCGCGCCTTTCAGAACTTTTATCGATCTCGCCGCGCATGGCTCTAATATGCCCGGGTGTCGTTCCGCAACATCCGCCGATAACATTAACGCCGTATTCATTCACGAACCGCGCCATTATCGCGGCCATCTCATCCGGCCCCATAGGATAGCTCGTTTTCCCGCGCGTCGCGATAGGAAGACCGGCATTGGGAACGCACGAAATGAAAGCCGGGCAATTCCCGGCCAGGTACCTCACCTCTTCTTCCATCGCAAGCGGCCCGGCACCGCAATTCAATCCTATCACATCCGCTCCAAGACTATAGAAAATCGTCATCACGGCTGAGATTTCCGTCCCCAAAAGCATCCGTCCATTATCCACCAGCGTACACTGAGCCATTATCACAGGAGCCTTTCCGAAATCTGCCGCGGCTTCCTTCGCCCCGGTAAGGGCGGCTTTCATCTCCAGAAGGTCGGATCCGGTCTCAACAAGTATCGCGTCCGCTCCGCCGGCAATTATTCCGGATGCCTGATCCCTGAAAATCCTTTTAAGCTCCGTATAAGTTATGTCTCCGAGGATAGGATCGGTGGATGACGGCAGTTTACCCGTGGGCCCCATCGCACCTACCACATATCTCGAATGTCCGGAGGACGAGAAACGATCAGCAGAGTCCCTCGCGATGCTCGTTGAGGCCTTGTTTATTTTGAAAACATCTTTCGAAAGTCCGTATTCCGATAATTTTACGGCGTTCGCGCCGAACGTATTAGTCTCCACCGCGTCCGATCCGGCATCAAAATAGTCCTCGTGTACACGATGAATAATATCGGGACGCGTAATAGAAAGATATTCCATGCATCCCGTCTTACCTTTGAAGTCAGACTCTTTGATCCCGAAAGATTGGACATATGTCCCGAACGCGCCGTCCAATAGTACGGTTTCTCTTTGAAGTTTTTTTCTTAACGTCATTTATGTGCTCCTGATTATATGATCTCCAGATTTGCCGCTTTTACCCATCCGCGTTCTCCGTCCGCACGCCTTATCTTACACCAATCATCATTCCTTTTTAACACCGTCACTTCTATTCCTTTCGCCAGCTTAAAAAAAACTGTCGCGGAATCGAACGGGCCGTAATACGATTCCGTCTCCGGCATCATTACAACCGCTTTTGTCCCTATTTCTCCGGCAGCGTGAAACGCGATAAAAAGATTACTAAAAGCGAACACTAAAAGTAATACCGCTATAATCACAAACCGACGCGTGAGCCGTCGCGAGTAAACCCCCGCAAGCAGAAAAACGATCGCCGCGGCATATACTCCGGAAGACATGAGAAACAACACATCTACCGTGAATTTCTCGTGATACTGTTTTAATATCCTCCAATTCCATATTCCGCGCGGAGAAAGCAGCGGGGTCTCAATATTCGCGCGTACAAACTTGTAATTGGACGCAAGATCCGCGTCTCCCGGGTTGAGACGTTTTGACCGCTCATAGCTGACCACGGCGCGAGCCGCGTCTCCGGCCTTAAAATACGCGTTCCCGAGATTGTAGTATATGTTGGCGCTCTCATATCCCGCTTCTAATATTTTACGGTATTCTTCCCGCGCCCGCGCGTAATCACCTTGTTCATAGTATTCGTTTCCCGCCCGAAACAATGTTTCAGCCTCTTCCGAATACGCGCCGGACGCGGCACATGCCTGACGGACACTCATCAATGTAAACACCATAACCACAAATATGGCAGCCTTTAGTTTGCTTGGCGCACTCATAGTTTCACCTTTTCCAGGTAATCAATGACCTTCCGCACTTTTTCAAGCGTTCCCCTTGCTTCACTCGCGCCCATCCTCGATGAAGCATAACGGGCCATTTCACATTCCCCGAACGCCTCCCGGATCATCTTCAACATATCTTCTTTGCGATTAACCGGACGCAGCTTATCGAGAACAGCAAACACCGTAACACTTCCTATTGAAAGGTTGAATTTATTTCCAAGATACTCTTGAAAAGTTTTGAATATGCTGTCGTAAAAACGCGCTATGTCGCCTCCTGCAAGATAATTTCGGGCTTTTTTAATACCTCCCCTGGCTTTGCCCGGCGCGAGGAGAGAACGCGCGTATTTTTTATCTGTCCTCATCTTCTCTTTTCGGCGATGGATCCCAAACAATATAAAAAATAACATCAGTGGAACACCCTGCGCGGCCAAAAACACAGGTTCACGGTAAAGATATCTCCCCAGAGGGCGCAAGCTCCCGACATTTTCCTTTATGTGAATAATATCTCGTCCCAACTTCTCCCGCGGATAGAACATCTTCTCCTTTCCGCCCATCGAAACCACTTTTACTATATTTTCGGATTCAGGGCGTTCGTTGACTTTCACGTCCACGGGCCCATCTGTTACGGTCTTGTATTTGCCGGTCGACGGATCAAAGAAACTGAATGAAAGCGCGGGGATCTCTTTTACATCTTTCGTCTTGGGTATAAGTATCTGCTCGTAGATCTTGCGGTTTTCTTTTTTGGTTACCTGCGGTTCGTAAGTTTTCAGATCATCTGTTGCCCCTACTTTTGGAGCGGTTACAGTATCCATATTACCCGTTCCGGTGATCACGGTCCTGACCGTGATGGGGTCCCCGACCTTCACATCCCGGGGCTCTACCGCGACTTCCATATTATAATCGCCGACCGCGCCCTGAAAATCCTCCGGCTTATCTTTTTTCGGGAACGGCAGGACCGTTATCTCTATACTCCCGGACTCCAATTTCACCGGATATGTCTCGTATTGTTCAAAAATTCCGGAGAAAAAATCATCACTGAAAATACTTCTCCCGAACATCGAAGAACGCCGCCTTCCGGAAGTTTTCGGAACAACAACCTTGCACCCCACCCCGGCTGGCCCGATGGTGTAAGTGCCTTCCTTGATGCCGAAAAGATCTCTTCTAAATACTAAAACGTTGTAGTCCTCGCCGTCATACCGTTCTTGCCTCTTATCGGGTTCACTCCATTTTCCGACAGAAAAACCCTCAAAGGGAAAAGAAGGATATTCTATCTCTTTCAACCCGAGGTTATTAACGTATAATTTAACCGTAAGCGGCACTATTTCGTTAATATACACTTCTCGTCTGGGGACACTTGCCACGAGAAAGACCCGGTCCCCCGTATAGGGCTTTATTGCTTCCGTATTTTGAGATTTCGCGGACGGATAACCTTGAACCGAAGGTTGAGAGGTGCCGGAGGATTGTCCTATGCCGGCAATAACCCCGGAGCTTCCACCTTCAACCGATAGAATAACCGCCGCTGCCGAGTACGTCGTACCCCTGTATTCCACAAAAAACGGTCCGATCTTGAACTCGCCGTCTATCGAGGGTATTACCAGGTAGGAATGGGTGATAGATTGGGAGACCCGGCCGTTGTTCACAAAAACCTGTGTGGCAGGCCCTACATATTTTGTTCGCAAACCTTCAATCTCGGGCATATCGGGCCGGGCGACATTTTGCGCGCCATGGAAAATAACATTAAGATACACGGGATTCCCCACCATTATGTGGTTTTTCTCCAGAGCCGCTTCAAGCCTTTCCGCCTGTGCCGCGGAAATTGACACGAGCACAAAAAGCAATAATGCTGTTATCCCTATGGTCTTCTTCATCATAGATGTCCATTGCCGGCGCCGCGTTACCAGTTTTTAAGCACTTTTGGACGACCGGCGGCCTTTTTTTGCCGCATGGCGTACCTCATATCGGCCTCTTCTTCTTCCTGGCCCCTGAGTAACCTCTCGGCCTCTTCCGGGGTCATAGCCCCGGCGGCCTCTCCTATTGTATCAGGTTTCTCACCTTTTTGGAATTGGTTCTCTTTTTCCTTTTGCTCTTCTTGCCTCTCGCCTCTTGCCTCTCGCCTCTCGCCTCCTCTCGCCTCTTGCCTCTTGCCTCTTGCCTCTTGCTGGTCCTTCTCCTGATCCTCGCCTTCTTGCCCCTCTTTATCCTGCTCTTCTTGCCCCTTGCCTCTTGCCTCTCGCCTCTCGCCTCCTCTCGCCTCTTGCCTCTTGCCTCTTGCCTCTTGCTGGTCCTTCTCCTGATCCTCGCCTTTTTGCCCCTCTTTATCCTGCCCCTTCTCCTGGTCTTTCTGCTGGTCCTGTTCTTTCTCCTGGTCCTTTTGCTGATCTTTCTGCTGATTTGGAAGATCGAACTTCTCTTTTAGCTCTTCTTCAAGCTTGCGTATTTTTTTCAGTGTATATTCGTAATTCACTTTGGCATCCTCATCTTCCGGGGAAACTTCTATGGCTTTTTTGTAAAATTCCAAGGCGTCTTTGTAATCCGACATAGCCGATCCGGGATCACGCGCCTCCTTCTTCTCACCTTCCCGATATTTACTGTTGCCGGCATTATAAACGGCCTTCTCCGCGAGAGATCCGGTATCTTCTGAAAATGACGCGAGAAACGCGTCAAAAGCTTTCTCGAATTCCGCGTTCCGGTAAAGCGCCGCGGCCCGGTTATACTGTATAGTCTGATCATCCGGTTTCAACGCGGATGCTTCATTATATTTTTCCAGGGCTTCCGCGTATTTTCCTCCTCTGTACAGGCGGTCTCCCTGCCTCGCCTTGCTAACCGCGGACGCGCCGGCAAGCGAAGGATCACTCGCCAGAATAGCCGCTGTGATACCGATAGTTATCAAAGTCCGTCTTATCATATTTACCTAAATCCCCTTCCTCCTGTCACCTATCAATGGTTCCACAAGAAGTAAAAGCAGCGCTATCCAGAGTGGCATTTGAAATCTTTCGTTATATTTTTTTTCCATCCTGCTCTTGAATTCTTCTTTTTCAAGTTTAGAAAGCCTGCGATCGTATATAAGATCCAGTCCGAAGAGAGCGCCCGTCGATCTAACATATATCCCGCCGGTATCAAGAGCGGCTTCCTGTAGCATCTTTTCGTCTAACCGCGTTTTAACAACATCCCCTGCCGCGTCTTTAAGAAACGTCATTTTACCCCGCGCGTCCATCATCGGTATGAGTTCGCCTTCGGCGGTACCAATGCCGACGCAGTATATTGTTATTCCCGCGCTTCTGGCCCTCATTACAGATTCTTCCACACCACCTTCAAGATCCTCGCCATCCGTGATAATGATGAGTATTTTGTTCTTCTTCGCGCCGCCTTCATAACTGTCTACGGCGGTATAAATGGCGCGCGACAAAGACGTACCTCCCACCGGTATCGTGTCAACCGCGATATCTTGTAAAGAAAGTAGAAAACCGTTGTAGTCCACCGTAAGCGGACACTGCAAAAAAGCCGTACCGGAAAAAGCGATCAAACCGATCCTATCGCCCTGTAATTTTTTGACCAGGTCCTTAATAGCCAATTTCGAACGCGCAAGCCTGTTGGGAAGGACATCTTCGGCAAGCATACTATTGGACGTATCCAGTGCTATCAATATATCCAAACCCTGTTTTTTAACCTCTTGCCATTTAAACCCCCATTGCGGCTGAATAAACGCGATCAGTACGCACAATATAGCCGCCATGATCATTATGAGCTTGATCTTCCGCCTGCCGGCTGCAAGCGTCTTACTGATCTCCCCGAGGAGAGTACCTTGCGCGAAACTCTCGAGAACACGGGTCCGCCTGCTGTCAGACCACATATAAAAAAATATCATGAGCGGGAAGATCCAGAATAGTCCCGCTAAATATAGAGCGCCGAAATTCATCTACGGTATCCTCCTAAGAACGGTGTTTGACAATATGATCTCCGTGAGAAGTAAAAAAAGCGCCGGGAACAAGAACATACTAAATAACTCATTAAAACGAAGATACCCCACTTCTTCGATCTTTGTCTTTTCCAGTTTGTCTATCTCTCCGTAGATATCCCACAAAGATTGTGTATCGGTCGCTTTGAAATACTCCCCATCCGTTATTTCGGCTATTTTCTTTAAAAGATCTTCATCCATATCGATCTCTACCGGCTGCAACACAGTATTACCAAGCCCGTCTCGCGCGGGAAATGGGACAAGCCCCTTCGTTCCTACGCCTATCGTGTATATCCGCGTGTCGAGCGCTTTTGCCGCTTCCGCGGCGGCAAGCGGGGATATTTTACCCGCGTTATTGACGCCGTCAGTTAAAAGTATTATGACCTTTTCTTTCGCCTTTCGCCCTTTCAGTCTGTTAACCGCGCCGCTTATCGCCGCGCCAATGGCAGTCCCGTCCTCGATCATACCCAGCCTGACCCTTTCAAGATTTTTTTTGAGCCACTCGTGATCAAGTGTAAGCGGACAAACCGTGTATGCCTGCGCGGAAAAGGCCACCAGGCCGATCCTGTCATTGGGCCTGTTTTTAATAAATTCTTCTACAACGCTCTTGACCACTGTCAAACGGTCAAAACGTCTGCCACCCATCTCAAAATCCATCGCTTGCATACTTCCCGAGGTATCAAGAGTGAGAACGATATCCACACCTTCCACAAAAACTTTTGTCTCCTCAACGGGAGCCTGCGGGCGTGCCGCCGCCAAAAGCAGCAACAGAAGACCGGCCGCGCGCAGATAAACTATTTTGCGGCTCGCGAATACATACAACGATGACTTAATATCGCCCATAAAACCCTGATTGGGAAAACGAAACGAACTGTTCAGTCTGTATTCAAATCTTTCCGTCAGGTAAACCATCAGCGGTATGAAAACACCTAAAATAAGCGTCCAGGGGTCAGCAAACCTCATGTTTTATCCTCATCCGCGACATTTTCTTCAATAAGTTTTGTCTGATCGACTATTCTTTCCGATAATTTAAAACTGTCAAGCACTTCCAACGGCGTAGGCCCGTATTTGGCAAACTTTACCATATCGCACTGGGTAAGAAATTGTTTCAGCAGATCTTTATGCTCTCGCGGTATCTCGGAAACATTTTTTAAATGGTTCAGGAATTCTTCAGTGGTCATTTCCGGAACCCGGTAAGAAAACCTGTTCTCCAAATAACGCCGCGTTATATCCGAAAGACGTATATAGTATTCCTTAATACGACCCCGCTCAGGTAATTCCATACTCCGGAGTTTCGCGAGCTCCGCGTACGCTATTTCATGTGCCGGCGGCGCGGCCATTTTCTGTTCCCCAAAAATACCGGTCTTACCCCGCCAGAATATCCACCAGCACAACATACCGGCAAATACAATTATGCCCGCTGCCGTGGTTATCAATAAACGCCTGGTCCTGAAAGTTTCCAGGGCCTTTATATCCCTTATGTCGGTCTCATCCCCTGTTAAAATGCCGCTTACACGAACGGGTATCTGGCGGCTGGCAAGCGTCTTCCATTCTTCTTCCGAATTGGCCCGGTACCGGGCCTCTATCGGCGGGATAACGTGTGTCCCGGTCTCATATATACCGAACACATAGGTCCTTCCTGTCACCTTCGGGCCGAAACGTTTTGACTCTATTTCCTGTGATCCGATAAAGGAGAAATCACCGGTATCCGCCGGTTTGTCAGGAAAAAGAACGTCCATGCCCTTCGTCCCGGTAAGCGTAATATTAACATTTATCCTGTCGCCAAGGATGGCTTCTTCTTTATCGGCCTCAGTCTTTATCCGCGCTTCTCCCGACGCCAAAAGCGCCCCGAACATCATCACCGATACAAGTGAAGTAACGAATATGATCTTTTTAAATCGCGCATTGTGCGTCATATTGAGATCCGATTTATCCGCGGAACATACGGCGTTCGCGCATCCTGAAAAATCTCATCAACGGTTCCATGTAAGATCTATCTGTCCTGAGATCTATGCTGTCCACGTTTACCGAACGGAACAGGCGCCCGCGCCGGACGGAAAATCTCTTCGAGTGGTTCCTGTAATATTCGCGGATGGAGGGATGAGACGTGTCGATCACATACGGTTCCATCGTTTCCGCGTCATGCATTCTCACCACACCGGCCTCAGGTAATTCCAGTTCGGCAGGATCGGTTATCGTGACCGCGATAACGTCGTGCCGTTTATTGGTTACCGATAACAGTTTTTTAAAGTCCGGCGCTATGAAATCTGAAACTATAAATGTGATCGTTCTCCGCTTCGTCACACGGTTAAGGTACTCAAGGACATTGTTTATGTCGGTTCCCCGCGCGACAGGCTTATTATAAAGCGCTTCACGGACAACCCGGAGAACGTGTTTTACGCCTTTTCTGGGCGGTACAAATTTTTCCACCCTGTCCGTAAAGGTCAACATGCCGACTTTGTCATTGTTTTTGATCGCTGAAAAAGCGACGACTGAACATAATTCCGCGGCAAGATCACTTTTGGCCCGGTTCCTGGTGCCAAAACGGCAGGACATCGATACATCCAATAAGACCATTATTGTCAGTTCTCTTTCTTCGACGAATTTTTTGATGAACGGATGACCCATGCGAGCGGTAACGTTCCAATCAATAGATCTTATTTCATCTCCGGGATTGTATTCACGCACCTCGCTAAACTCCATACCGGCGCCTTTAAAGACGCTCTGGTACTGCCCCGCGAAGACATCTGTTACCTTACGTGAGGTGGTGATCTGAATGCGCCTTAATCTTTTTATAACATCTTTTGGGATCATAATTTTTGGCGTATAGCGTTCAGTTTATCGCGTTTAGCGTACACTTTTGAATTAGATTCTTCGTCGCTCCGCTCCTCAGAATGACAAAAAGATTGTCATTCTGAGGCAAAGCCGAAGAATCTCAAAACATTGAAATTCCGTTACCATAAATTACGGGACTTCGATCTCCTCAAATACGCGTTTGATTATATCTTCCGCGGTCTTGTCCTCGGCCTCCGCCTCATAACTCGGTATTACCCTGTGGCGCAAAATATCCGGCCCTATCGATTTTATATCCTGCGGCGTAACATACCCGCGGCGCTGTAT
>JAHJBY010000007.1 GCA_018813285.1 Candidatus Omnitrophota bacterium | reverse complement strand
TAAGAATGTCCTGTTTTTGTTCTTGGCGATGTCGCGTAGCGACGAGCGTGTCTTAAAAGAACGTCTTTCAAAAATAGTAGTAGTCGTGGGTCCAGAAATGACAGACAGCCCCGGTTATTTCATGTTCTTTCTGACGGGCTTTATCTTTATTTACGTTTTCGTTCGCATGCATTTGCTGTCTTTGTTGCTACATAGCCGACAAATATGCCGAGAATAGCCCCGGCCGATATATCACTCAGATAATGAAACCCGAGATAAGGCCTCGAAAGAGCAACAAGTATGGCGATAATAAAAGCAGGATAGCGCATCTTCGGGTAGCGCATAGCCACAACTGTCGCCAGGCAAAAAGAGATCGTCGCGTGACCTGATGGAAAACTGGATCCGCCGTGGGAACCCGCCACAAGCCTCACGCCATCGAGTGTTTCAAAAGGCCGCGGCCTTTTGATCACGAACTTGATAGCTTTGTACGCGTATCGTGCAATTACGTACGAGGAAAAGAAGATCAACGATGTGAATTTCAAGTATCTCTTGCCCGCAAAAAAAGCCGCAATGCCGATCAATATGATGATAAATTCCCCTCGGATCTTCATAAGGAATATTATCAGCGTATCCAAAGCCGGGTTTGCCAGCTCACGATTTATGAAAAAGAACGCGGAATGCTCAATATTTGAAAGTGCGGAAACCAACCAAACACTTTTCTCGTTTAAAAACACGCATGCCGGCCGTACCAGAGCGCTTGTAGTAAAAAACGTTCCAAAGAAATTAAAGCGGTCTCCGGATTTCCATGAACATTCGGGACATTTAAGCCCTTTTATTTTATTCGCGAGTGAGACACGCGTAAAACAGCCGCACTCAGGGCACCAGTAAGCGCCTGTAATTTCATCGGCGGATCCGTTCACCACGGTATTCTGTCGCGCGAGATAATTACAACCCATGGTAAAATATTTGCGTCCGGCGTGAGTCAAAAACGGCGTCACGTTCTCTTCCGCGATGCCATGTTCGGCGCAATATCTCGCGACCAGATATCCGAATTGTGCCGGGGTTATATATCCGAAAAACTTTTTCTCAGTTCTATATTCCCCGCCCGGAAGGTAGAAAAAACTATCCGTCAATCCGTTCAACACAAGTATGCCAAGCCCCAGGAACGGGCCTGTGGTATCAACGACTTTCTCCTTATCACATCCTTCCAGAATGGAATCATCCAGGCCCCAAACATAAATGTGACCTAACTCGTGCGTTAACACGTTTATCTGTTCTTTTTTCCGCTTAACATCTCTGGAAAAATATATCGTCAGTAAACCGATCTTGTTTTCTATGTACGCGGGCGGCTCCTTGCCATCGTGATAGTCAAGCCACACTTTATAATCTTTCAGCCCCATCGCGCTTTTTATCCGATCTACGGCTATTTGAAGATCATCATTTTCACCCACGCCCAGATCGAGTATAAGATCACCGGACGGTTTGCCGTACTTAAGCAAAAGATCGTAATAGCCGTCTACCCCGGAAGTATCTATCTCTACAAAAAAAACGTTATACACCCAGGAAAAGGCAATGATCATGCCGGGAAGCATAACCATTAAAAACACTATTTTCCGAACTGCTTTTTTACTGAACATTCGCGTTCTTTTCCCCTTGCATGTTATTGTTTGTTCCAGATCCGTGTATTGAGGTTCAGATCGTCAATTATTCCGATCATTAATTGCAGATCTTCAAAATATCCCTGTACGAGTTTAAAATCAAGAACAGTTCGGAAAACTTTTGGTTCAAATAAATTTTTCGTGTAAGGGATAGCCACGAATATCCTCGACCCCGCAAAAGACAAATAAATGCGTTTACTTGTCTTTTTTTGAGATCGCTTCGTCGCTCCGCTCCTCGCGATGACGACGGAAACATCATTTTGCAGAACTCTAATTCCTTTTTCAACAATGTCAGATCCCGCGCAAAAGATAACTTAACAGTGTTTTCTGTATTTGTCGCGTTTTTCGGGTTTCCTCGGCCTATTCCCCGGCTGACCGGCAAAATGTTTCAGTATGCGCTTAAGATCCGTCAACAAAAGATCCGCCATATCCCTGCTAAACCCTTTTGTATTAGAATTTTTAAGAACGGTTTTCCCTTCCTATCATCCGTTGCACCTTTATATATAGCCGGGAGACCCGTACTTGGTGAACAGGCCCTTGTCGCTGCGGATAACCCTGCGTACGGGTATATGCCGCGGATGAATGGCCTTGGTCATCCACGTCCAGGCATCTTCTGTCTCCTCCGGTTCAAAATACCGCGTTTCAGCCATGACAAAAATTGAGTCAGCCAAGACCTCGCTCATGATCTTTATCCAGGAATGAGCTCCGACGATAGCGATATATTCTATGCCTTTGATGTGTTTTTTGAGAAACTCGAATATTTCCCATTCCGCTTTGAGGCCCGCGTTATGCATTTCTGTTACATCAATGAGAAGCCTGAGCTTATTATGCGCCCGGGAAAAGGCGTCCTCCATTTCGGGTAAAAACGTCTTGATCTCGCCCGTGGTAAGCTTGTCTGTGATCTTAAACCCAAAAACACTTGTATGTTCGTGATGAATTTTTTCTATACCCATGTTTGAAATGCCCTCTTTAGAAAAACAGTTTCATAAAGTTTCCAACGTCTACACGCTATTTTACCCCCCAATACGTATATTATGCAATTATTTTGAAGAGAGCTCTAAAGATTAAGGCTGTAATTTAATTTTTTGCAAGTTATTACAGCCTTAATCTTTTATTTCATGTGGTTATTCGTTCCGATCCAAATCGTCGTCATCATCCCCATAATTCTCATCAATATAGTTCTCTTCCTGTCAATCTGATGTGCTATTTTTGCGGTGCTATCATGACGCCTATCAGAACGCCAACAATAGTGCACACTATAGGATTGCTCGTCAAAGGACATGTTCCGGATTATTAACCCTCAAGTGTTCCCGATAAGGCTTCGGTTCTTTCATCCGAGAGTGTGGTGTCTTTTTCACTTAAAAGAATGTTAATAGCTATTTTAGCCGCCTTTTTGCCGGAATATAGCATTCCCCCAAAAGTGGGGCCCATTCGAGGCACGCCGTATGCCGTGGAAACCGCCATACCGGCCGCGATAAGCCCCGGATGGATAACGCCTGTTTTCTCGACAAC